>JBDSEP010000252.1:0-4968 GCA_039919985.1 Tepidiformaceae bacterium
GCATGTCGATAATTGGCAGACGGCCTCCGTAGAATGTAGCGATGCACACGCTCTTCCCGTCACGCGCGGTCATCCTTGCCGCCGGCGATGGCGGTCGGCTCTACCAGCGAACCCATGCGATGGCGAAACCGCTGCTCCCGTTGAACGGCCGCCCGATCATCAGCTACACCCTCAATGCGCTCGCCTTCGCCGGCATCCGCGAGGTCCTCGTTGTCGCCGGTTACCGCGAGTCGCAGGTGCGCGACGCCCTGGCTGAGGGGAACCCCGAGCTGGCTATCTCCTTCGCCTCGAATCCACGCTTTGAGGGCGGCGCCTCGCTCTCCCTCGCGGCAGCCCGTCAGGCCTGTGGCGAGGAACCCTTTCTCCTGCTTATGGCAGACCATGTCCTCAGCGGCTCCCTCGTGCGACGCCTCATGCGCACCTTCGCCGCAGACTCGGCCCACTGCTACGTGGCCGCCGACGCCTGCCCTCGTGACCCGGACTTCACGGACGAGGCGACGAAGCTGGCGCTGGCCGCTGATGGCAGCCGCCGCGTTACGGCCATCGGCAAGCTGCTCCCGCACTGGGAGACGCTCGATGCCGGCGCCTTCGCCCTCACGCCCGCAGTCTGGGCGGCGGCCGCCGCGATGCCCGAGGATTGTGAGCTGAGCGCCATCATGGCCGAACTCGCGCGTCGCGAACTGCTCTACGGCGCCGACGTCAGTGGCGCCTCCTGGTACGACATCGATACGGAGGAGGACCTGGCAGCGGCATCCCTTATGCTTGCCGCACTGTGAGCTACGACGGTCTCGTCTCGCGCTACCTCAACCGGCCGCTCAGCCGTCCCGCGGCGCGAGCACTCGCCCACTCTCCCGCCACGCCCAACGCCCTCACAGCGACCACCCTCATCCTCGCTATCTTAGCGGCCGCTATGCTCGCCGCTGGCTGGAACATCGCCGGCGGCATCGGCATCCAGGTGGTCAGCGTCGTCGATGGCGTGGATGGCGAACTCGCCCGCCTGAAGAACATGGCGACGCGCTTCGGCGCAGTATTCGATGCCGTCACGGACCGCTACGCGGACGCCCTGATGCTAGGCGGAATGACGGTCTACGCCGTGCGTTTCGAAGACCTCCCACGGCCCGAAGTGGTGGGGATGCTGGCCCTCGCCGGGGCACTCATCGTCAGCTACAGCCGCGCACGCATCGAAGCTGACCTGCCGGAGGCACTGCTCGGCGGCCGTCTCGATGCCATCTTCGGGCTCGCCAGCCGGGACGTGCGCTCGCTCATCGCCGCGGTCGGGGCGGTCGCAGGGCAGTGCTACTGGACGCTCGTCGTACTCGCGGCCGCTTCCGCGCTCACAGTCGCCTGGCGCCTCGTCTATCTGCGCGCAAAGAGCATCGGCGCTCCAACGAGGCGCTAGCCCGCGCGGCAAAAGCGGGGGCCTACTCCCCGCCGCCGTCGCTCGCGATAGCTGCCATGCGCAGCTTGAAGACGGGGATCGCCGGCTGCTTCGTTGGAGTGGCTTTCGGAGTCGAGGTGGGAACAGCAGTGGGCGTGCGTGTGGGAGTGGCGGTACGCGTCGGGAACCCGCTTGGCCCCGTAGGCGTGGCCGGTGGCACGAGCACCGTTTGCGGACAGCTCGGGCCATCGGCAGACATGATCAGCGCTATCCACACGTCGCGCATGCCATCCAGCGAGCGAGCGTGGGCTACGCCGATGCAGCGCATTGGAAATCCGTCAACGTTCGCCGGAATGCGAATCCCGCCGCCGTAGACTTCCGTGGTCATGTTATTGAGGGCCGCCGTGGCATCCACCGGTCCGACCGGCCCCACGGTGCTCATCACCAGCGACATCGCTTCCGCCCCGATGGCAACGGCCGGGGGGTAACCGCAAAGTTTGGCGCGCGCGCTCCAGGGGGGATACTCCGCGCCGTCCGCGCTATGTCCGACGGCGCCGGGATGGTCCGCCATGTAGTTGGCGTATCCCGCGGCAGCGGCATTCAACGTGGAAGAGACCTGCAACGGGTTCGAAGGGTCTGAGCCGGGGATGTACTGGTTGCGCCAGGCGAGGTGCTCCTGCAACCAATCCAGCTCCTCGGCGGTGTTGGCGTGGGGGACGCACGGCGCCGTCGCGGCGGCGGGCAGAATGCGGAGGATCGAGAGTCCGGAGAGGAGCAGCAGAGCGAGGCCGAAAATCGGAAGGGGCCAGCGATTGCGCGCAAACGCGCTTCGTATCTGCATAGGCGTTTGACCATAACACGCACGGTTGCGTGAAGGTCAATCAGCGAAACCGCGCCCGCGTCCAGCCGTAGTGCCCCCCCGGAGCCGCCTTTGCCTCGCGCTTACGCGCCGCTGGCCGCTAGCGCCGGGCCAGCAGAACCTGAGAGCATGCAGCACTCTGGTCTCGGATTGCGCGAGTGGGTCGGACTCGGCGTGCTTGGGTTGGCGCTCGCTATCGGCGCATTCTTCTACTCCCTCAACCCCGGTGATTCGAACGCGAAGCCCCGAGAGCAGCCGACCCCCACCGCGACTCAACCCCCGCACCCCATCGAAGGTGAATCGCAGTGGGCCGTTACCTTCCTCGAAAGCGGAGACCCGGAACGCGTGATCGGCCAGGCGAGCATCCCCAAACTCGACTTCAGCTTCCCCGGCGCGCCCTTCCTCGATGTCGCCGATGACCGCTGGCGGCTGCTCGCGCTGACCACCTTCGAGGGTGCCCCTGGTTCGTACCTCGCAGAGGTGACGTACGAAGGGGAGATCGGCGTCGTCATCAACAACGAACCGGTGACCATCACTCCCGCCAGGGGGAAGGGTTCGGTCCTGCTGGCAATCACCAAGGAAGAGGGCAAGCCCCTGCCCATCCGCCTTTCGCTCAGTGATACTGGGGGACCGGCGGTGCTCAAATGGCAACTGCGGAAGCGTTAGCCGGTCGCGCTTCGGTCGGCCGCCGTGCGGGACGCCTCCATCGCGGAGCCTGAGCCCCAACTGCACCGCTGCCCGCGGCAGCGCGGCCGCTGAGGGACCGGCCGGCCTTGCTTTCCAGTCCCGCGTCCGTAACGCCGCCACTTAGAAGCTAGAAGCTAGAAGCTAGAGGCCCAAGGCTAGAAGCTAGACTTCAATGTTTTCTGATCCCGAAACCCCCGAACCGGTCGCCCGCGTGGCCACGATCATGTCCGATTTCGGCGCCACTTGGTTGCTCTGCGGCGGCTGGGCCGCCGATTCAGCCCTCGGCCGCCTCACGCGCGAACATCACGACATCGATATCACGGTCTTTCACGAAGATCAGCGAGCACTCTTCGAGCACCTCGCCGGGTGGCAACTTGTCGGCCACGACGACCACGTGGCTGATGACAGCAGCGAGCCGTGGTTGGGGCGTGAACTGGAGCCACCGGCGCACATTCACGCCCTCCCGCAGGGATCGCCGCCGGCCGACTCCCGTACGGGTCAGGGGCCAGGCTTCAACCTGGAGGTGATCCTCAACGAGCGATCTGGCGACGAGTGGCTGTTCAGCCGGGCGCCGCACATCGCCCTCCCGCTCAGCCGCTGTGTAGTGCAGTCGCCCTGGGGCGTGGACGCCGTGACTCCGGAGGTGATCGTCTTCTACAAGGCGCTGCCCCCCGCCTGGCGCAACGGGCCGCGGACGCCCATCCGCAGGCGCGATGAGCGCGACTTCGCCGCACTCCTGCCGCAACTCGCCGGTGAGCAGCGCCGCTGGCTGCACGACTCGATCGCACTCATCGAACCCGCCCACCCCTGGCTCCCCCGCCTACGCGGATAGCCGTGCGCCGGTGTCACGCCGTACAGCGGCGCACCACAGGCCCCGACAGAGTCGCGCCCCAGGAACCCATCGTCACGCTGCCAACCTAAAGGCTAAAGACTAGAGGCTAGAGGCTCGCCGGCTGACCGCGCAGCGCCTGCCCCTCGGGCGCTCGCTGCGGCGAGGTGCTCGCGGTAGCGCGCGTTAGCGTGGCGAACGCCGCCTGCAGCCGAGTGGCGAACTCGTCCACCATTTGGCGGTCTGCCCAGGAGGAGGTGACGCCCACTCGGAAACTGCCTCGGTACCGCACTGCCGCCACACTCACCGATTGCGACCCGAAGAGCGGCACGAGCGGATAGATCTCCGTCAGCTCCGCCCCGCCGAGGGTGTGGGCCCGCGCCGGACCGGGAACGTTCGTAACGAGGATGCCGTAGGAGTGGAGGTTGCTCGAAAGCCAGTGCAGGAGCTTCTGGCTGCGCTGCCCAGTCCAGGCGGTCAGCTCGGTGAGCACTTCGTACCCTTCAGCGTCGCCCCGCCGCTTCTGGATCGCGGTATGTTTGCGAATGCGTCGCACGGTGCGTCCGGGGTCGCGGTCGCGCATTTCGAGAGGTGTGAGCAGCAAGCCAATGCGGTTCCCCAAGGCGTAGCGTTGGGCCCGCGTCCGAAACGAGACGGGCACTGCGGCCCGCAGTTTGAGTGGCAGGAAACGGTGATGGCTGCCCATCTCCGAGAGCGCCTGGGCCACGGCTGCCAGCACAAGGTCGTTCGGGCTTCCGCCGAGGCGACGCCGAGCGAGACGCAGCGGGCGCTCTTCCACGTTGAACCAGGCCACCGTCCGTTCGCCTTCGTTTCGCGAACGGAGGCCGGTCTTCGGACCGGGCGTGAGCAGCCGCAAGGCGGTGCGCACGAGAGCTAAGCTGCGTCGCGTGAAGCGTCGCAGACGTCGCCGGTTGGTCGCGAGCCCTACCGCCTTCAGCGTGAGCAGTGCCGGCAGTTCCACCCAGCGCGCCACTTCGGCGGCCCGCATCTGCCCCTCCGAACGGGGCGGCCCGAAGTTGAGTGGCGTCGCTGTCCCTCCGCTCTCGCGGGGGTCCAACAGCAGGGTCACCAGGTCCATCCCGGCGATGCCATCGACGAGTGAATGGTGCGCGAGGAAGATGATAGCGAAGCGGCCATCGGCCATCGCCGGCACGACGATTACTCGCCAGAGCGGCCGCGAGCGGTCCAGCGGCT
>JBDSEP010000258.1:0-3322 GCA_039919985.1 Tepidiformaceae bacterium
TAGTCGAAGGTCAGCACGGTGCGCGCCACTTCGCCCGCCTTCATCGCCCGGAAGGCCTCGTTCACGTCCTCGAGCTTGCCCCGGCGAGTGATCATCTCGTCCAGCTTCAGGCGGCCCTGCAGGTAGAAATCGATGTAGCGCGGCATATCCTTGCGGAAGCGATTCGAGCCCATGCTCGAGCCCTGGATCCGCTTCTCCCCGAGGAACGAGGGCCCGTCCAGTTCGATCTTCTGCCCCACCGGGATCATCCCGATGATCGTCGCCGTGCCACCCCGGTCGAGGCACTCATACGACTGCTCGGCTGCCCGCTTGTTCCCGATCGCTTCGAACGAATACTCCACGCCGCCGCCGCCCGTGATATCGCGGATCGCCTGCACCGGGTCGTGGGAAGAGGCGTCGACGATGTGCGTCGCACCCATCTCCTTCGCCGTCGCAAGTTTCGATTCCACCGTGTCGACCGCGATAATCATGCGCGCGCCGCCAATGCGCGCGCCCTGGATCGCGCTCAGGCCCACGCCGCCGCAGCCGAAGACGGCTACCGACGAGCCAGCCTCGATGCGGGCAGTGTTGAGCACCGCGCCCACTCCCGTCGTCACGCCGCAGCCGATCAGCGCAAGCCGGTCGAACTCGACATCCTCGCGTACCTTCACCACGGCGTGCTCGTGCAGCAGCATCTTTTCGGCGTAACTGCCGAGGTTCGCGAACTGTCCGACGGGACTGCCGTTCCATGACAGGCGCGGCTTCTCGTTCGGCCCGCGGCGAAGTTCGGGAGCCCGGCAGAGGTTCGGGCGGCCGCTGATGCACATCTCGCACTGGCCACAGAACACCGAGAGACAGCAGATCACATGGTCGCCCGGCTTCACGTAGCTCACCTGGTCGCCCACCGCTTCCACGATGCCCGCTGGCTCGTGTCCCAGCACGGCGGGGGCGGGCAGCGGATAAAGCCCGTCCACAAAATGAAGGTCGCTATGGCAGACCCCTGTTGCCATCGTCTTGACAAGCACCTCGTGGCCCTTCGGCTCGTCGATATCGATGTTTTCGATGGTCAGTGGCTGGTGTGGCCCGTGGAAAATGGCGGCTTTCATCGGAGACTCCTGACTGGGATTGCGAACCGCATACTACGCGCTCGGGCGCGAGCCGTCTGGCGCGTTCCCGGCGCGCACGGCCTTCCTGCGGGGACGACAGGGGAACGGCGGAGCCCAGCCCCTGCTAAATGCCCGCTCTCGCGCCGAACGGCGGGCGAGCAGGGGAGGGCGCGAATTCCCTGCGCACCACATCCTCGAAGCTCGTTTCAGGAATCCTGGGGAACCGAAGCCGGGAAGGGCGGGCATCAAACGCGAGGGGAAGCGTATCCATCACCACTCCCGCCCGAATTTGGCGGGCGATCGCGGGCTTGATGGGTCGCAAGATGAGTGCCGCGGCGCGCATGACAGGCAGGGGGATGTGACGCATCGACGTCTCCTTCCCGGTGACGTTGGCGACGATCGTGGCGAGCTGCACGAACGTCAGGTTCTCAGGGCCGCCGAATTCGATTACTTCGCCGCGCATGGCCGGATCGCCTATTGCCAGCTCGATCAGTCTCGCGACGTCCGTGGCCGAGACGAAGTTAATGGGGTTAACGCCCCGCCCGAAGATGAGCGCCTTCCCCTTACGCACCAGTGGTTCACCGACGATCTGCGCCCATGTCTCCATGAAGGCCGTGGGACGCACGACAGTCCACGAAAGCGCGCTGGCCTGCAGGTTCTGTTCGGCCACGTACTTCATCCGGGAAAGCTCCAGGTCGTTCGTCGCGGAAGCGCCCTGGACGGAAACCAGCACGAAATGCTGCACACCCGCCGCCACTGCCGCCTCCACGAGGATAGCGTTGCCCTCCGCGTCGATCCCTCGCGGGCCTGCGTGCCCCGTGCCAAGGAAGCCGTGCATCGCCGAGACCACCGTAGTGACGCCCTCCATGGCGCGTGAGACTGCCGCACGATCCCGCACGTCGCCGCCGACATACTCAACTTTCGTGGATGCTGGGCCCGCAGCCGCAGGCCGCCGACTGAGCACCCGCACGGCGTGGCCATCGCCAGCAAGCAGTTCCGTCAGGCGTTTCCCGAGAGTGCCCGTGCCACCCACTACGAGGATCATCGCGCCACCTCTGTCTCGACCAGTCGTCGCACGTCAGCGGCGACGTCGCCCGGGGCGGAATCGACGGGCTCCATGTAGAACCGCGATGCTGCCACTCTGTCAGCGGCAATTTCGAGCAGGGTCACACCGGCCATGGCGAACGCCGCTCCATCCTGGCGAGTCCCCTCCCAGGCCCATTCGCCCCACGCCCGCTCCCCATCCTCGACCGAGCGGATGAGCCTCGCAGAGATGTTGGGCACACGGCCGAAAATCTCGGTCCAGTTCTGGCGCACTTGCTTGGCCCCAACGAAATTGCGTTGCGGGTGGGCCGGGAAATCCGCCTGGTAATCGGCGGCAAAGCAGGCGACCAGCGCCGCGAGGTCGTGGCCGTTGATAGCGGCTTCGATGCGCGCGAGCGGCGTTGGTTTTGTAGACTCGGTCTCGGTGGTCATGGGACGCCTCCTGAAAGTTCACTGGGCTTTGGGTTAATTAAACAGACTGTTAGTATGACGAAATGACGATGCCTGTCAAGCGCCCCTACCGCTCACCTTTGCGCGCGGAGCAGCAGGCCACCACGCGCCGCCAGGTGATCGTTGCGGCGGGCGCGCTCTTCGTCCGTGATGGCTACGCCGCCACCTCGATCGAGGCCATCGCGGAGGCCGCTGGTGTCAGCCGCGCTACGGTCTTCAGCAGCGTGGGAGGGAAGGCCGCGCTCCTAAAGTTGGCTTACGATGTAGCGATCGTCGGGGACGACGAACCCATCGCCCTCCCGGAACGGCCCTGGGCGCAGGCGGTGAGAGATGAGCGGGACGCCGACAAAATGCTGTCCATCTACGCTGCCATGGTTACTGCGATCGACGGCCGCGTCGCCGCCATCAATGAGGCTGTCCGTGGCGCGGCGGGTGCGGACGAGGAAGCGCGCGAGCTTTGGGTGGAGATACAGCGTCAACGCCAACAGGGAGCAAGCAACGTGGTGGCGATGCTCACGGAGCGCGGCGGCCTTCGCGTCGGCCTGGACTCCGGCGCAGCTGCAGACATCGTCGCGGTCTTCATCGACCCGGGCGTCTACCTCAGGCTCGTCGGCCAGCGCGGATGGCCCAGGGCGCGATTCGAAGCGTGGTTCGCAGAGACGTTACGCACCCAACTGTTGCCACCACGGCCTCCTCCGCGGGGCTAGATCCGAACCGCGGGCACGTGCTTACAATTGGCTGGC
>JBDSEP010000291.1:0-2884 GCA_039919985.1 Tepidiformaceae bacterium
GGAGAAGGTCCAGCCGGCCAGGTGCGGGAATCGGCCCGAGCGAGTAGCCGAGTTTGGCGAGCGCCGCAGGGTTGGCATCCAACACCGTGAGCGTCGCCACATCGAACAGGTAGACCTCGTTCGGCGATTCGCGCGCAGGGTCTAGCTTCGAGAGCGCGGAACCGCTGTAGTAGGTGTAGAGGCCATCTTTGTCCAGCGCAAAGAGGATGATCGCCGCGGAATCAACCACCTCCTCGAGGTACCCCTGGGTGCTGCGTAGTGCGGCCTCGGTGGACTGCTTTTCCGTCACGTCCTCGGCGAGAATCAGGAGGACCGGCGACTCCTCAGCGTATGAGAGGAAGACGCGGGTGGCCACCGGGTAAACCGAACCGTCGGGGCGGCCCCGCTCAAATTCGAAGGAGAGCTGCTCCACCTCGCCCGCCAGCAGCGGCTGGACCAACGCATCAAACCCCTCCCGGGTGACGCCAAGGAGAAGGTCCAGCCGGCCAGGTGCGGGAATCTGTTCGAGCGAGTAGCCAAGATTGGCGAGCGCCGCGGGATTGGCATCCAGCACCGTGAGCGTCGCTACGTCGAACAGGTAGACCTCGTTCGGCGATTCGCTCAAGATGCGGGCCAGCCGCTGCGCTCTCTTCTCGGTGGCCCGTTGGTCGGTCACATCGGCGACGGTTGTGACGGAATAGCTGTGCCCCTCGCGCTGGAACCCGGAAACGGTGCCGGCAAGCAGGATCTGCGTGCCATCCTTGCGTATCGCTCTCCAGTCGCCCCACACGGTGTCGATAGGAAAGCCCGTTGTGCGAATCGCATGCCGCTCTTCGGGTATGGCACCGGGGGCGAGCGGTGGCCGCGCGACGGAGAAATGTTGCCCCAGCAGTTCATCCACTTCGTAGCCCAGGATCCGGCTGTAGCCCTGGTTTACGCGCACAAAGCGGCCCGCATTATCCATGACGGCGATGCCAATATCCGCGGAGTCGAAGGTCAGGGAGAGCAGTGCCTGGCTATCCGCCAGCTCCGCCTGGATGCGCAGCCGTTCGAGCGCAAAACCGGCCTGGGCGGCAGCGCTTCCCGCGAACTCGGATTCATACGCCAGGAAGATTCGCTCCGTGGGGAAATAGGCGGCTGCCTGGCCAATTGGGCTCCCCTCCAGCAGCACCGGCACCACGAGGGTCGAGACGATGCCCTCTTCCTCAAGCACGCACTTTCCCGCCGGCGGGAGGAGCTCGGAGTCGGAAGAGAAGAAGTACGGCGCGTTGCCCTCCGCTCCGGCGGCCAGCTCCTGTGAGGCAGAGACCGCCTCGACGAACTCCTCACTGAGCCCCCGCACGCTAATCACGGCGGGGCGGGCCGCCGCTGCCGCGTCGGATACGCGGAAAGAACATCGGTCGGCTTCGAAGACCGCCGCCAACGAGTCCATGACGAGGCCGAAGACTTCCGCCTCCGATGCTGCAGCAGAGAGGCTTTCGCGCAGCGCGGACAGCGCCTGCTGTTGGCGCGCGCGGCCCGCCAGTTCCGCTTCGGCCAGCTTCGCCGCGGTGACGTCGCGGGTAATCCCCGCCACGCCTATATTCTCGCCCTCCACGTCGTAGAGCGGGAACATGGTGGCGGAAAGGTCGACGAGCGTGCCATCCTTGTGCCGCTGCCGAAAGTTTCGAGAGTACCCGCCGGTAGCCTCGGTGATCACTTCGAAAGCTACCGGGGGGTCGGTCGGCGCGAGGTCCGATATGAGGTCATGGGAGGTGCCGATCGCCTCCTCTGCCGTGTAACCGTAGAGTCGTTCTGCAGCGGGGTTCCAGGTGGCGACGCGGCCGTCAAGATCGCGCGTGATTATCGCGTCCACTGAGCAGGCGACGATTGCTGCCACGCGCGCTGTCGCTTCCCTGGCGCGCTTCTCCACTGCCAAAGCAAGCGAATCGGTATCGCACCCTCTCGCGGCCTCGCTGCTGAATTCGCGATTCGCGCGCAGCTGTGCCTCGACGTTAGGCTCGACCGGTGCCTGCGAGAGCCGCCGCAGCAGCACCCGTAGGCGAAGCGAGAAATCGGCGTCGCTGAAATCCGCCGGAAGGCAGTCGTCGGCGCTGGATTCGAGCAGCGATTCGGGAGCGCAGGCATTCGGCGCAATCGCGAGCATGAGCGGTCGGTTCGGGCAATCCAGGAGAGCCACTTTTCGACCAAGAGCGGCCACCGCGGCGCAATCGAGCCCCGCACTGACCACCAACCGAGAGGCAGGCGCGCAGGGCAGCGCACCGCCGATTGTCGCTACCTGCGCATCGCAGCCGACTGCCCCGGCGAGCCGCGAGACTCGTTCGCCGAGGGCAGGATCCGCGGTAACAATAAGGACGGACACGTAGCTGCTTTCTTCGGGGCGGCGGCGAAGGCCATACGCCCAGACCCGCCGCCGACACGTATGCCCTTCATACTACCGCCGGGTATCCGCGGGCGAACTAGGCGAATCCCCTAAGGTTTGGGGCATCCGGACGGGAGAAGAGCCTCGTGTCCGGCTGGCTACTGGAGCCAGGTGGGGTCGGCGCCAACGGTTACAGGGCGCGCTTCGCCGGACTTCGTATCGAGCAGCCAGCTGAGCGTGAATCCCGCCTTGCCGTCCCACTCCGACGTGCTGAAGGAGACGAGGCCGGGCCCAACCACGCCCAGCCCCTGGATACTGAAGAAGGGCAGCACCCGGCGCGCGCCTCCGTTCACCGAAGCGATGGTGATGCCGTTGTTCCCTTTGGCGGCATACGATTCGTGCCAGATCGCCGTCGTCCCATCGAGCCAGGTGGAGAGCCGGCCCGTGGCCCCGCCGCAGCGTCCGCCGACCGGCAGCTGCGGGGCGCGGGCGATCTCCGAGACCTTGCCGCTGCGCAAGTCCAGCACCCGAATCGGGCCGATC
>JBDSEP010000070.1:0-7360 GCA_039919985.1 Tepidiformaceae bacterium
GTGGAGTTCTCGATGTCAGTGAACATGAGCGTGATGTCCTGTGAGCCGACGCCCTGGAGTTCGACCTTCTTGGCGATCACATGCTCCCGTCGGGAGCGGCGTTAAGGGTGAGGTTGGGGCCGCTCGGCCTGGACGGCGTTGATAACCTGGACGATGGACGACCCCATCCTGCTCCAGGAAGAGCCTGGCTCCGTGTTTCTGGAAAAGCGCGGCGGCGGCATCAAGATGGCGGGGCGCATCGCCCGTTTGGCCGTGCCGGCGTGCAACCTCCGCGAGGCCGAGGTGGCAGCGCCCGGCGATGATGTCCGCACCCTCTCGGTGGGCCCAGGCAAGGTTGCCGGTGAAGGCCGTCTCCGCGACAGCAAGTTCGTCGAGGGCGAGGGCGATATTGCCGTAGATAACCTGTTGGGAGTTGCCTTGCGGCGTAATCGGAGCTACCTGTGGTTGGTTCTGGTACGAACGGAAGCAAGCTCGTAGGTACGCGTCATCCGCAAGTTCAACGATCGCGGTATCAAGGGAAGTGAGCGCAGGGCCACCGAATATGAAGCCATCGACTGCAATCCATATCGTGTGCTGCTGCCTTTCGCGCATCCGTTCGAAAGCGGCGCGAGCAGCTTCGCGCTCGCCGTTCGCTAACAGGACAGTCGCGGTCGCCGCGTGGATCCTGGCCTCGGAGCTAGGGTCGCCACCCGCAGCCTCTGGACGGGGCAGCTCCCTTCTCGCTCGTTCGGTGTCGTCCGCCAGCATCGCCCTCTCGGCCCTTAGCAACGGAAAGATGAACGTCGCGGCGGCGGCATACTCCTCAATCAACGCGTCGAACTCTTCAAACCGGCAGAGCCCGAAGAAAAGCCCGGCAAGGTTTGCCGCGGTGTTCTCTTCGAAGAAGGGGCGGTGGTGGCGGCGCGCATATTCGTTCAAACGCCTTGCAACCTCGTAGGCAGCGGTTGTATCCCCGAGGAGAATCTCAGTGACTGTCTGAAACTGTAGTGCCGCCGCCGCGTCGCCGGGGAGGTTGGCGGCCTCGTACCGGCGGGCGGCATCGGCCAGGCCATCCGCTGCCTTTATGTAATCCCCGGAGTGCAGGGCGTGCCTACCGTCCAGGTAGATCAGGCCAGCCCGCACATCGTCTAAGTCATACTTAGCGGCGAGCGTCTCGGCTCGCAGGCGGTAGGATTCGGCTTCCGGGCCTGCAATGTGGGCGCACAGCCTCCCGTGCAAGCGCGCCTCGAGGCGAGGGTCGGCGTCGCCGAGAACCTCGATTGCGTCCTTGAGCAGCCCCGCGATCCTCTCGTTGGTCACACCGAACACGCCGTCTGCCTCGACCGCGGCATTGGCCATCCCCACGCCATCGCCCCGCGCTTTGTACAAGTCCATGGCACGCATCAGCCGCCGCCAAGCATCGCGTCCGTTGTTGGCATTGAGGTGGCACCTGCCTGCAGCCAGATAGAGGCCCGCGTCGTCTCCCTCCAACGAGGCCTCCGTCTCCGTCAACAGGGTCAGGCAGGATTCGTAGCGGCGCGCCGCTTCCGCCCAGGCCGCCTGCTCCTCCGCCTGTTCGGCCGCCAGCTTCGAGTAGAGGAAGGCGCGCTGGGCGTAGCGGTCGCTCAGGGTGGCCGCCTCCACAAAGTGCTCGGCGAGGCGGGTGGCCCGCTCTTCGGCGCGGTTCCCCCAGCGCGCTTCGAGGGCATCGCCGATGCGCCCGTGGAGCCGCACCTTGCGCGTCGTGGAGAGCTCGTCCAGCAAGGTTTCCTGCATGAGGGCGTGGGTGAAGCGGTAGCGCCCCGCCTGCCCGGCCTCCTCGATCACCCGCGCAGCCAGCCCCTCCTCCAGCAGCGCGAAGAGCTTGTCCTCCGTGTGGTCGCCAAGGGCCAGGAGGGTGTCATGCTGGAACTCGCGGCCCGCCACCGAGGCCACCTGCAGGAGTTCGTTCGCCTCGGGCGAGAGCCGGTCGAGGCGGCGGCCCAGTGCCTCCTTCACCCCTTCCGGCAGAGCGACCCCCATCGACGAGTCCGCCGTGAGGCAGCCTTCCTCCGCCATCAGGTTCACGACCTCAGAGAGGAAGAAGGGGATGCCCTCCGTCTCCTCGTGGATGCGTTTGACCAGCGAGGGCGAGACCTCCACGTTGGCCGTCGCCCGGATGTAGGCCTCGACTTCCTGCCGGTCCAGTCCCCGCAGGACAACTCGCTCGAAGCCCGGTTCGCGGTTCAGGTTGGCGAGCGTCTCGGAGAGCGCACTGGCGCGCACCACGTCGGTGTCCCGGTAGGTGCCGATCACGAGCACGCGCATACGCGCCAGCGTCCTGGCCATGTGCTGCAGCAGCATTAGCGTCGGCCTGTCCGCCCAATGGAGATCGTCGAGGACGATCAGCAGTAGCGTGTGTTCGGCCATCGCCCGGACGAACGTGGTGTAGGCATCGAAGAGGCGGAACTGGGCAGACTCCGGGTCGGTGATCGGCTCGGGCGCGACGAAGTTCGGTTGCACCCGCAGCTCGGGGAAGATGCGGCTGAGCTCCGGTGCCGCGGTTCCAAGCGTCGGCTGAAGGAGGGTGAAGTCGCGGTTGTTCTGCTCGGACCACGACCTGCCGACCTCCACCCAGGGCCAGTAGGGGGGCATCCCCGCCGATTCATGCGTCTTGCCGACCAGCACCTGGGCGCCGCGCATGCGCGCGTAGGTCTCGATCTCCTTGGAAGTGCGCGTCTTGCCGATTCCCGGTTCGCCGACCAGCATGACGAGGTTGCCGTGCCCGGCGAAGGCGTTGTCGAATGCTTTGCGCAACCGCTCAAGCTCTTTCTCCCTGCCGACGAAGACGCCCCGCGCCAGCCGGTCGAGGACGTTCGATTCGCTGTGGCTGGCGCTCTTCTGTGTCGGATCGACCAGCTCCAGTGCGGCAAGCACCTCCGCCGCATCCTTTGGCCGGTCTGCGGGCACCTTCGCCAGCAGCTGAAGGATGACGTCCTCAAGCGCGGGCGGACAGTGCTCGGTGACCCAGCTCGGGGCGACCGGCGGCATGTTAAGGTGCTGGCTGATGACCGCTGTTGGGTCGTCCCCGACGAAAGGCGGGCGGCCCGTGACCATCTCGTAGAGCATGCAGCCGAGCGAGTAAAGGTCGGCCTTTGGCGTGCTCTCACCGCCGAGGGCCTGCTCCGGCGGCATGTAGCTGACGGTGCCGAGCATCAGTCCGTACTGGGTGATGCGCGAGCGGTCGAGGGCGACGGCCAGGCCGAAGTCACCGATGCGGGCTGCGCCGTCCGTCGAGAGGAAGACGTTGGCGGGCTTGAGGTCGCGATGAACCATCCCGCCGGTATGGATGAAGCTCAGCCCCCGGCAGACCTCTTTGGCCACCTGCAGTGTGCGTTCGACGGGCAACCGGTGGTCCTCGGCCTGGGCGATCAAACCCGCGACGTCGCCGCCGCCCATGTACTCCTGCACGATATAGGGGTTGCCCGCGTCTTCGCCGATATCGTGCACGGTGACGAGGTTTGGATGCTGGCCGAGGCGCGCGACGGACTGGGCCTCACGCAACACCCGCTGGCGGCCAGTCATGTCCAACCCCTCGGCCCGGATCACGCAGAACGCGACCTCGCGGTCGAGGCGGCTGTCGTGGGCGAGGAAGACGCGCTTGCGGCCGCCCTCGCCGAGGAAGCGGCGCACGGCGTAACGGCCACCGGCGAAGGATCTGGGGAGAGGCGGCTGCGAGGCAGAGGGTTCCGAAGGCTCCTGCGAAGGTGACGGACCTTTCGCCGACTTACCACTTGCTCTCAGACCCGCCTCGGCCATTTGAACAAAGGCCAGCGCGTCTTCGTTGGCGGGATCGATGGCGAGCACCGCCTCGACGTTTTCAACGACCACCGCCCAGTCCCTTCGGCTGGCTGCTTCGTCTGCCTCATCAAGGAAGGTATCAATGCGCCGCTGGATCCGTTCGCTCGCCATAACGCGCGATGATACGCCAGACACGGCCTTGCCATGGCGGGTGCGCCACGATCTGGTCATAGTGGCAACTCGGCAGCGACACACATCTGGTGCCTCTTGCGCGTTGCGAATCACGCGGCGTAGAGTGGGCGCTGAAATGGACGAGTCGCAAGTGCCCTCTCAGCCACCGCCTCAGGATTCTGCTTCCTTCGATTGGGATCATTCGCCGCGCTCGTCACGGCGACGGCTTCTCCAAGGGGCTGCAGGTGCCGCGGTTATAGGCGTAACAGCCCGCGGGCTCCTGCGCCCGGGCCGCGCGACGGCTGCGGCTTTTCTTCCGCCGTCAACCAATCCTGAAATTGTTAGCCAGTTGGAGGCTGCCATGACGAACTACTTCTACATCAAGATGGAGGGAGCGAAACAAGGCGTCTTCACAGACGAAACGGCCGACAAGGGTCAGGGAAGCCGAGGCCTCGGCTTCGACGAGACCGTCACAGCCCCACGCGATTTGGCAAGCGGCCAGGCTACTGGTAAGCGGCAGCACTCTCCCATCGTGATTACGAAGGAGTGGGGCGCCGCCAGCCCGCAACTTTTCGAGGCGCTCATCTCGAACGAAACCCTCAAAACGGTCCAGTTCGTCTTCTACGAACCGACGGGCGGGTCAGAGATCAGGAACGCCAAGCCGTTCTTCACCATCAAGCTGACGAATGCATCCGTCTCGAAAATCGAGAAGTATGAGAACTTCAACGCGGCCGGCCACCAGGACGCCGACGACGAACGCTTCCTCGAAGACGTCTCGTTCACGTTCCAAAAGATCGAGATGGTGCACGTCGCATCGAACAACGCCGCCAGCGACACCTGGAATAGCGTCGCTTAACTTCCTATCCCTCCCTTGAGACTTCCGTCACTCGATGGTCTCGCGCAAGTGACTGCCGGCGAATGGCGCGAGTTGCGGCAGCGCCTGACGAATGTCGGCCTTGGATCAGGCGCCGTGACACCCTTCACGCATGTCGGGCGTGGGTTCCCGGAAACTTTCCGACGTCCCCTGATCGGCTGGCACCTGCGGCGCAGTGAGAATCCGGCGGCCGTGGCCATGCGCCTTTTCATGTTCCGTGGCCGGGCCACCGAGGGCGAAGCGGACGACCTACTCGGACCAAGCCTTCGTCTTCGGCTCCAGGAGGCGGGGCTACTCATTACCAAGACTGACGGCCTCGTCTGCCCCTGGGACCTGAACATTCTCGACGACCTCTTCCTCCTCTGTGACGACCTCGGCGGCGGCGGCGGCGCGGTCATGGGCGCCGGGCTGACGTCCCTGATTGCCTGCCGCGCAGCCTTCCCGCGCAAGCTCCTTGGGAGCATCATGGACCTCGGTTGCGGCGCAGGGACTGCCGCGCTCGCATATGCCCCGTGGGCTCCCCGGGTCCTTGGGACGGACATCAACCCGCGGGCCATCAAGCTGTCCCGGATAAATGCCGCCTTTAATGATATTCGGGGCACGGAGTTCGCGAGGGCCGACCTCTTCTCCGCCGTCGGCGAGGAACGGTTCGACCTGATTGTCAGCCAGCCGCCCTTCATCGCTCGCGCGCCGAGCACCGTACGGGCAGCTTTCCTCCATGGCGGTGCCCGTGGTGACGAGTTCCCGCTGCGCGTGCTCGGCGAGATTCCGGCGCATCTCGCCGACGGAGGCCGTGCGGTTCTTCTCGTTGACTGGCCGGAAGACGGCGGACCTTCCGTCGAGGAGCGCGTGCTCGGCGCAGTTGGCGATGGACTGCAAGTGCTTGTTCTCCGTGCGCCCGGCATGTCCCTCGATGATCACTGCATCGCCTACGCCCTCGGGAGCGGGCAGAAGGGCAGTCGTTACGATCGTCGCGTGCTTGCCGACCGTGACCACTTCGCCGCCCTGGGGATCACGGCGCTGACGTCATCGATCATCGTTCTTCGTCGGCTCGCTCCGTCATGGAGTGCGGTCCTCGAACTACAGACCGGCGCGCTCACACACGTCACATCTGACCGGATTGAGACGTTGCTCCTGCGGGAGACGCTGCTTGCTGGCGGGCAGCGCGAACTGCTTGGGGCGCGCCTCATAACGCCGGTGGGGCTCCAGTTCCTTGCGCTACCTGATGGCCGAGTGCGGGCTGAGTTCTGGGCGGCGGCACTTTTCGACCGCGCGGAGCTCAATGGTGGAGCGTACCGCCTCATCCAGATCGTGGCTGCTGCACCGACGCTTGCGGCCGCGATAGAGGAGTTCTCGCGCCAAGCGGACCTGCCACCCGACGAAGCGGCCGCCCGCGTCCTTCCGGCGGTTCGCGAGGCTCTCCGCCGAGGCGTCCTCGAGCCCGCTCCTGCGTAACAGGCGCGTCTACGACCCTATGACCAAATAGTGTGACTTGGTCGCCACATTGGGGCCGGGCCCTGCGATCGCACGAGCGAGGCCAGCCTGTGGGGCCCCAAAAGTCGGTCCGAGTCTAAAATGCGGCATGTTCAGGCCTGTTCGCCGCCTTGATTGTTCAGCTCCGGAACGCCTTCACCGACCGCCGTGACCTGCTGTTTGAGAACGCCGCCCTGCGGCAACAGCTCGCCGCCTACCAGCGCCGAGGGAACCGTCCGCCGCTCACCTCAGCCGACCGCCTCTTCTGGGTCTGGTTGTCCCGTTGCTGGCCGCCCTGGCGTTCGGTCCTCTACATCGTTCAGCCTGAAACCGTCATCCGCTGGCACCACGATGCCTGGAAGCGGTACTGGACATGGAAGAGCCGTCACCGCACACGTGGGCGGCCGCGAATCGCTCCCGAACCCCGAGACCTCATCATCCGGATGGCGCAGGAGAACCCGCTCTGGGGAGCTCAGCGCGTCCGCGGCGAGCTCCTGGGCCTCGGCTACGAGGTTGGCCGCGAAACGGTACGCCGGTACATGCACGAGGCTCGCCGCCGCCCGCCGTCCCAAACCTGGCGCTCCTTCCTTCAGAACCACGCGCCAGACATTTGGGCCTGCGACTTCTTCACCGTGCCGACTCTCTCGTTCAGGACGCTCTACGTCTTCTTCTTCATCGATCATGGCCGGCGCGAGATCGTGCACGTGAATGTCACCGCCCATCCCACCGCCGACTGGGTATGGTGCCAGCTCATCCAGGCCACGCCCTGGGGCGACCAGCCGCGCTTCCTCCTCCGCGACCGGGACGCCAACTTCGGCAAGACCTTCGTCCGCAGGGCCAAAGCAATCGGGATAGAGACGGTGCTCAGCCCCTTCCGGTGTCCGCAGGCGAACGGCATCGCCGAACGCATGGTGGGCACGTTTCGCCAGCAATGTCTCGACCACGTCATCGTCCTAAACGAGCGTCACCTGCTACGCCTACTGACTGCGTACGTCGAGCACTACAACGGGTCCAGGCCTCACCGCTCGCTGAAGCTGGGTGCCCCTCAGCCACGGCCGCGGCTGCTCAGGCCGCCAGATGGTG
>JBDSEP010000079.1:0-3781 GCA_039919985.1 Tepidiformaceae bacterium
AGAACCCGCCCATCCCGCGCGCCACCTGCTCCGCAGTGCTGCTTCAACGTCTTCAGCAGTGCATCCAGTTCGTCCTCGCTGCCCGCTAGGCCGCTGACGGTGGTGGCCGTCTTGCCGCCCCGTCCCCGCTTATCCCGTTGAACCCGCACCACGCCGTCTTCCGGTGGCGCCCCCGCGCGCGCTGCTTGCGCTGCCGCCACGGGAGCCACTTTTCGGTTGTGCGGAGTCAGGGCAGGTCGGACACGCCCGCCATCGGTCGAATAGACCAGCCTGGAATCCGGCTGCGGTCGGCGCGCATCCATCTGCGAGTCGTTACGCCTTCTGTCCCACCCGCGCACCAAGTTCGTGCAGCAGGTGGCGATATTCGCCCACCGTCGTCAGAGGAAGTTCGTTGTCGCGCAGCTGTCGGGCTACGTCGGGCCTGCCAGGGTTATAGCCGCGTGCCTCCAGTAGAGCGAGTTCGCGACCCGCGGCCGCGAAGTACTCCTCAAGCCCGCGCGTGCTAGTTCCCATCCGTGAGACCGCCTGCGCACGGTCCGCCTCAACGTCCGCCGTGCTCCCTCCCCCCAGGTGAGAGAGGAAATCTTCGAACTCCTCGTCCGACATCCGTCCCGCCGCCTCGCCCATCTGTTCGCGAAAACGTTGGGCCCGCGCCACGGGGTCCCCCTGCCCGGGCACCAGTCGCACCGAGCCCTGCAATCCCGCTTCGTAGCCCAGCGCCCGTTCGCTGAAGTATCGCACCCGGGCAATCGCATCGTGCAGGCGCGCCACGTGTGAAACGTACGCGTCGTACGGCGATGCCAGCTTCCATAGCAACGTTGTAACGGCCATCTCGGCTTCCCCTTTAGTTGTCGTTCCCGCCGCGCAGAAAATCCTCGACATCGCGAAGGATGTCGTCCGCCGAAGGAAGGTCGCCGCCCTCCGAGTCGGACTCGTTCTCATCTTCGCCGTAATGCTCTTCCAGGGTATGGACGTACGCGCCGATCTGTTCGTCTCCGCTCGAAGCTTCCTCAACCCGGTTCACGAAGCGCACGCGCTCTGCCTCCAGGTCGCCAAGTGGCGGCATCGCGCCCAGGACCGGTTCCAAGGCCTTGAGCAGCGCAATCGTTGCCGGCGGATTCTCGTCCACGTTGAGGTAGTGGGGCACCCCGGCGGCAAGGCTGATGAGTGGCGCGCCGCGTCGGCGCAGCGAATCATGAAGCACGCCGAGGATGCCCGTCGGCCCCTGGTACATCGACCGACCGAGCCCGTACTTCGTCGCCAACGCTGCATCAGCCGAAGAGCCGGTGACGGGCACCGGGCGCGTATGCGGTGTGGCTGCTGGCCGCGCAATCAATGTGCACACCAGAGACGGCGCGTGCGCCGCGATCGCATCAGAAAGCGTCTCCGAAAACGTCCGCCAGCGCAGGCTCGGCTCAGTGCCTACCACAATGATGATGTCGTGTTCCGCCTCCGGCATCACCGCCGCGAACGCCTCGTTCCGCGGCCACTTGATGTTCCTGCCGCCTGAGGCGTCCATCTCCACCATTGGCCGCGTCTCGGTGAAATCAAAATACTCTTCGGCGTCGATGGTGATGAATCGCTCCGCTCCGTACGCGTCGATCAAACGTTGCGCAGTGTCGGTGGTCACGGTGCCGGTGTCGCTCCAGCCGGTGAACGCCATCACCACAATAGGCGAACGCAGCGCCGGAACCTCGGAGACCGTGAATCCATCCACGCCGTTATCTTACGCCACTGCCCGAATTAGCCTCGAATGCTCCGCGCGCGTCAGCCATCCGAGCGCGAATGCCCCGCCCCGCGCCGACGGTACATCGCCCCGCCGCCGCCCCCCCGCCGCAATTGGATCACCTCAGCCATGATGCTGATCGCGATCTCCTCCGGCGTCTCCGCCCCAATGTCGAGGCCGATGGGCGTCCGCACCTTCGCCAGCGCTTCCGGGGCGAAACCCTCCGCCGCCAGGTGCTCTAGGACTGCGGCGGTGCGCCTCTTCGATCCGATCATCCCGAGATACCCTGCCCCCCGGCCCACGCACCTCCGTAACGCCAGTTCATCCTGCTTATGGCCACGCGTGACCAGCACGATCGTCGTGTTCGCATCGATCGGGAAGCGGTCGATCGCCGCCTCGTAATCGTCGCAAATAACCTCGTCGGCCTCCGGTAACCGCTCGGCGGAGGCGAAATCCTCGCGGTCGTCGAGCACGGCAACGTGGAAATCGAGAAAGTCCGCGAGCCTGGAAAGCGACTGCCCGATATGGCCGGCACCCACGACGAGGAACACCGGCTTCGATTCCACCACCTCCAAATAGACAGAGGCCGCCCCGGGCACCGTTCGCAACGTGAGGCCGCCCTCCCCGAGATAGAGCGTCTCGGCTGCGTGCCGTTCGAACGATCCTGCCGCGTAGCTCGCCACTAGTTCGTCGAGCCGGGCATCGCCCAGCGTTCCCAAGCGCCCCCCAGAACGCTCGACGAGCATTCGGCTACCCGGCTCGATCGTCCGCCCGCCCGCCTCCAGCACGGAGGCGAGCACCACCGGGTCGCCACCCTCAGCGGCGAGCACAAGCCGCTGTGTCAGTTCCAGCATATCGGCAGTGTAAGCGATGAAGCGGACTGTGAGAGCGGGTCTCGGCCGCGGTCGTAGAATGGGGAGGGAGGTTCCATGGCTACGATCGATGTGGTGATCTATCGAGCCGGCGACTTTTGGACGGCCCGCGCGCTCAACGTGGAAGTCAGTTCGTTCGGCTCTTCCCCCGAGGAGGCGCGCGCGTCGATTACCGAGGCCCTGGAACTGTATTTCGAGGACGAAGAGCTCTCAGACGTCACCGAGCTGCACCAGCCGCGCCTCGAAACGATCGTTGTCTAACCTCTACTCCAGCCACGAGACTCTTCGTGCTGGAGCGAATCGGGTTTGCGTGAGTCAGCTGACGAGGCAGCCGTGTGAAGCTTCGGCTTGCGACGCTAACGGAGCGTGCAACGGTGATAGTTCCCCATCCGCGGCGCCAGATCTCAGTGGGAACGTTTGGCTCCATCCTCAAACAGGCGGGGCTTTCCCTGCTCGAGTTCGAGGACTTGCTGTAGCGGACGGTAGCGCTCATCGTCCCGCCTGCTCCCAACTCGACCCTCTGCTAACCTTCTCCCCATCCCACCACCACCCAGAGAGCGGCGGAGGCCCTATGTCTGCACTCCAGCAGCGCGATCCGACGGTCGCCACCATCATCGCTGACGAACGCGTACGCCAGATCGAGACGCTCGACCTGATCGCCAGCGAGAACTACGCCTCCGCAGCCGTACTCGAGGCCACAGGCTCCGTCTTCACCAACAAATACGCTGAGGGCTACCCCGGCAAGCGCTACTACGCCGGCAACGTCCACAGCGACCGTCTCGAACAACTCGCGATCGACCGCGCCACAGAGCTTTTCGGCGCCGAACACGCCAACGTCCAGCCAACCAGCGGCGCAGAGGCGAACATGGCCGCCTACCTGGCATTCGTAAAGCCCGGTGACACCATCATGGGCATGGAGTTGAGCCAGGGCGGCCACCTCACTCATGGCTCGCCGGTCAACTTCAGCGGCCAGTTCTACCACTTTGTTCCGTACACTGTGGACCGCGAATCCGAAGCGATCGACATGGCTGAAGTGCGCCGCCTCGCGCTGGAGACGAAGCCCAAGATCATTGTTGCCGGTGCCACCGCTTATCCGCGCGCCATCGACTTCGCGGACTTCGCCGCCGTCGCCAAAGCCGCCGGTGCGCTGCTCATGGTCGATATGTCACACATCGCCGGGCTG
>JBDSEP010000090.1:0-3663 GCA_039919985.1 Tepidiformaceae bacterium
CCCTGCTCGCGTTCCGCGCGCAGGCCATCGGTGAGGAGCGCGAGATTGACCTCTTCGTGGCCCTGCGCCTCGCTCGCCCGCTGGAGGCTGGCCATCGTGTCTTCGAACACCTGCTTCGTGTCGTAAAGCAGTCGACCGATGAGGGTGCTCTTTCCGTCGTCCACGGAACCGGCAGTGGCGATACGGAGGAGGTCCACTAGAAGTAGCCCTCGCGCTTGCGGTCTTCCATTGCCGCCTCGCTGAACTTGTCGTCGGCGCGGCTGGCGCCCCGCTCGGTGATGCGGGCCACCGCCACTTCGGCGATCACCGAAGCGAGGTCTGCAGCCTCGGAAGGGACCGCTGCGGTGCAGGTGATATCCCCCACGGTGCGGTAGCGAACGTTGGCGCTGAAGGGCTTCTCCGTGGGCAGCATCTGGAGGTGCGGGCTAACGGCCATGAGCATGCCGTCGCGCTCGAATACATCGCGCTTGTGGCTGAAGTAGATGGAGGGGACGTCCAGCTGCTCGCGTTCGATGTAGCGCCAGATGTCCAGCTCCGTCCAGTTGGAGAGGGGGAAGACGCGCATGTGCTCGCCGCGCATATGCATCGCGTTGAAGAGGTGCCAGAGCTCGGGACGCTGGTTTCGCGGGTCCCACTGCCCGAAGTCATCGCGGAAGGAGAATACGCGCTCTTTGGCGCGGGCCTTCTCTTCGTCTCGGCGCGCACCACCTAGGGCAGCATTCACCTGGTGTTCGGCGATGGCCGCCAAGAGCACGGGCGTCTGCAGGCGGTTGCGGGATGCGCGAATGCCACGCTCTTCGACAATCTCTCCGCGGTCGATTGCGGCCTGCACCGAGCCTACGAGGAGTTTTGCCCCCAGCTCTGCCACGCGCTTGTCGCGAAAGGCCAACACCTCCGGGAAGTTGTGTCCGGTATCCACGTGGAGGACGGGGAAGGGAATCTTCGCGGGCCAGAAGGCCTTTTCGGCGATGCGCAGGAGGACAATGGAGTCTTTCCCGCCGGAGAAGAGCAGCGCCGGGCGCTCGAACTCGGCGGCCACCTCGCGCATTATGAAGATCGCTTCGGACTCCACGGTGTCGAGGTCCGAATGGAGCGCCGCTGCAGATGCGGCGTTGGGGATCGTCATCGCGAATCCTTCCTGGGAAGCGGGAGATTGGGAAGGGAGCGCGCCGCTGGCTGCGTATCCTCGAACCACGATAGTCCGTGAAGTTGACCGATAAAGTCAAGTTTAGCGTGATCCGGAGGACTCGCGATCGCTCGAGCGCGAAAGCGACCAGCTAGGCTGCGCGCCGCATGTAGACCTTGAGGCGCTTTCGACCGGCAGCTTTGGCCGCGTAGAGCGCACGGTCCGCCTCATCGTAGGTAGCGGCGAGCGCCTCCTCACGCGTGCCGGTTACTCGCCACGGGGCCAGCCCGCCGCTGAGGGTAATGTCCAGCGACTCGCCCGAAGGGAGGACGATCGGGGTGGCGGCAATTTCCGCGACTGCGAGTTCGGCGAGATCCTTTGCGGCAGCGAAGCCGCCAAGAAAGTAGGCGGCGAACTCCTCCCCACCCACACGGCCCACCACGGCGCCATCGGAGAGTGTGTGCGCCAGGCGTTTCGCCACTTCGCACAGCACCAGGTCGCCGACGGGGTGACCGTAGGAGTCGTTAACGCGCTTGAAGAAATCAATATCGAAGACTGCCACGGCGACCGGATTCGCGGATGGCGCCTGGGCGAACCAGGCCCTGCGGTTCACTACCCCCGTGAGGACATCGTGGTTCGCGAGGTACTCGGCCTCGATTCGCAGCCTGTCCAACTCGACGGCCTGCTCCGAAAGCGACTGCGCGCTGGCCGAGAGGGCCTCCACGAGTTCTTGCATCGCCTGCTCTGCCCGCACGGCATCGGTTACATCGCGTCCAACAGCGTAAGTCAGGCCGTTCGCAGAAGGCGGGGTAGCATTCCAATCAATCCAGCGGGTCGAACCATCGACGTGACGCATAAGGGCGCGAGCGTTGCGCAATCCATTGCCTTCGTGCACCGCGTAGGTGGGCTGTTCGCTGATTTGGCGGCCCTCCTCGATCACGACGAACTCGCGGAAGTGGTGTCCGGCGAGGTGCTCGGGATCGTGACCGAGCGTTTCGCACCATGCGGGGTTCGCGAGCTTGATGGTGAAATCGGCCTTTAGCAGGCAGAGCATATCCACAGAACTCATGAAGATACGGTCCCGCTCTTCTTCAGCCGTCTTGCGGGCCTCGATGTCGCGCATAGTTCCCTGGTAGCCGGTGATTGCGCCATCGGCGCCGCGCAGGGTGTCCACGTTCAGCGAGACGGCGAAGCGGGAGCCGTCCTTGCGCTGCAATTGTGCTTCGAACTCGTTGAGCGTCGCGTGCTCGCCGAGGACGGCAATCATGTCGAAGACTTCCTTACGATCGGGGAAGAGTGTGAGGAGCGGCCGGCCGAGCAGTTCTTCGCTGGTATACCCGGTGAGGCGGAGCGCCGAGGGGCTGACAAGCGTGATTTCGCCCTTCGGCTGGGCGCGGTAGTAGACCTCGTGAAGCGTATCGAAGGTCTCCCGATAGCGACGCTCATTGGCTGCCTCGGCTTCCTTCGCAAGGCGCCGACGCTCTTCCCAGGCAGCCACGCTCTGCGCGATTGAATGCAGACGGGCACGCAGTTCCGCGCGGTCCAGTGGCTTCGCCAGGAAGTAATCGGTCCCGGCGGCGACGGCGGCGGCGCGGTCCCCGGGCTCGACCCTGGCGGTGAGCATCATAAAGAAGGCGTTGTGGGTGGAGTTGTCGCCTTTTGCCCGGATACGGCGGCAGAGTTCGAGCCCATCCATCCCGGGCATCATCCAATCGGAGACTACGAGGTGCGGGCGGTCCTCTCCGAAGAGCTTCCAGGCCTCCACGCCATCAGTGGCGACGGTTACCTCGTGGCCTTCGGCTTCGATGGTGCGCCGCAGGAGGAGCGCGGAGACTGGTTCGTCCTCCGCGACGAGCACTTTCATCGCGCGCGCCCCGCCAGCCTTGGCCGGGAGTTGGCTCTGGCAGCGGAGGTTTGAATGTGCATAGTCTTCCGGTGCCACCATGCGCAGGTCGCGCAAGATGACAGTTCCTCTCGTCTATCGCTCTCCCGATCATCGGCATCGCCCGGTGGGACCTGCAGTGCCGCGGCCCTCTCGGTCGTGATAGCGAATGAGGGGAGTCTGGGCGGATGCGAAGTACCCCAGCGTTGCGTGGCTACCAGGCGAAGACAGCGGACGCGCTGCTTCGGGGGATGGGGCGCGAGCCTGGCTCTACCTTCACCGTGATGTTCCCCCGGCAGGCGGGCAAGAACGAAGTCTCCGCGTTTGTCATCGCTGCGCTGTTGCGGAAATCGGCAAGGAGCGGTGGCAGCCTGGTGGCTTGCGCGCCAACCCTCCACCCGCAGGCGACCATCAGCCTCGAGCGTACCCGGCAGCTTATGGCTCTGACCGCACGCCTCCTGCCGCAGAGCGTTTCGAGCCACGGCGCGGAGCAATCCACCCTGCGACTGGGCCAGGCTTCCGCAGTGGTCCTCAGCGGCTCCCCCGCTGCACACGTTGCCGGCCATACGGCCTCGCTGGCGATCATCGCCGATGAGGCACAGGAACTCGATCGCGACTGGTTCAACCGCCAGTTTCGCCCTATGGCGGCCTCGAC
>JBDSEP010000153.1:0-7719 GCA_039919985.1 Tepidiformaceae bacterium
ATGGGCTGGGCCACTGGCGAACGCCGACCCGCGCACATCCGCATGCGCCACTGGATGGAGAGCATGCGCAAGCTGGAGGGCCGACAGCTCCGCGACTACCCGAGCATCGATGTGGCCACCGAGCGCATGATCGAGGCCAATCGTCACCTCTCCCCGGAACTGGCGCGCCACCTCACGGTCACCGGCTCCCGCCCCACCCCGAGCGGTGTTACCTGGAAGTTCGATAACTACACCCACGCCAGCTCCCCGTACGAATTCAATATGGAAGACGCGCGGGACCTCTGGAACCAGATCCGCTGCCCCATGCTCATCATCTGGGGCGAGGAGAGTTGGGGAGCGCGCTTCAAAACGCTCGACCTGAGCGCCTTCCACGACTACCGCTCGGTGAAGGTCGACAAAGCCGGCCATTGGGTCCATCACGACCAGTTCGATATCTTCATCGGCCTCGTCAACGAGTTTCTCGATGCTTAGCCGACTCGCCACCGCGACGCTCCTGCTCCTTCTGCTGTCCCTCACGGTCTTCGCAGCCTGCGGCGGAGACGATGACTCCAGCGCTTCGAATACAAAGCCAGCGAGCACGGCGGCATCCGGAGCAACCGCCAGGGCTACGGAGGTCAAGGACCCAACCACGGGCCGGTACGTCGCCAAGATGAAGGCGCTCACCATTCACCCGGACTTCGCCAATGGGCGGAACCTCGGCAAGGATGACGCAAAGGTGAAGCTCGAGATGTTCGAAGACTTCCGCTGCGTCCACTGCCTGGAGTTCAACGGGGATTTCGAACAGTTCCTCATCGATTCCTACGTGAAGCCGGGGAAGGTCCAGCTCCAGTTCCGCTACTTCCCGCTCAGCCAATCGTCGCTGCCGATGATGGTGGCGGCTGAGTGCGCGAATCAGCAGCAGCAGTTCTGGCCTTACGCCACGAAGCTCTTCACCGTCCAGGCCGAATCCTACGAGGGCGGCCCAGCGCTCCCGGAGGCTTTCACCGAGGCGAAGTTCAAGGAGTACGCGGAGGAGCTGAAGCTCGAGGCCGACAAATTCGCCGCCTGCTATGCGAGCGATGCGACGCTAGATGCGGTAGCTGCGGATTATCGCGAGGTGCAGGCTCTCGGCCTCAAGGGCACGCCCGCCTTCGTCGTGAACGGCAAGGCACTGCCCGAAAACCCGGCCAACATCGCCGCCTGGAAGTCCATCCTCGATGCCGCGGGCAAGTAGGCCAGCGGCATTCAGTGGCCTGGCGCTAGTAGACGGCGGGCGAAACCGAGCCTTCCGAAGAACCGGTGCCCTTGTCGTTCGGGCAGCCTGTGCCGTCACCGTCACCATCGCCACCCCCAGGCGCCTGGTTTCCGGCCTGCTCGAACCGGACGTGCGTTGAGGAGTGCGGCCGCGCGGATTCTGCTCCACCAGACTGCCCGGCGAACGCTACCGCTCCGCCAGCCATTGCTGCCAGCGCGAGCGGCGCGCCCAGTACGAGCATGACCTTTTTCACGGGTTGCATGGGGAACCTCCAGAGCAAGGCCGGGCCTCGCGTGCGTTGCGGAATACTACCCCCGCCAGCGGAAAGGTACGGTTCGCCTACCCGCCGGCTTTGACGCTCGATTGAAAGTCCGCGGCGGAGTGGCCACCATCGCAGAACGGCTTGTTGTTCGAATGGCCGCAGCGGCAGAGCGCCACGGTCTCTTTCGTCTCGAAGGAGTTGCCGTCGGCGTCCATCACCACCACTCCGCCCTTCACCAGGTACGGACCATTATTTCGAACTTGAATGCTTACTTCCGACATGCTGCTTACCTCGTGTTAGTGTGGATCCAGCGTAAGCGCTGATGTGCAGGCTGCGCAATCCGTCGCCCTGGACCGCACGATGGTAAAGCGGCCCGCACTCTCTGTGAGGATTCACATCCGGTTCTCACGAAGTCCACACGCTCGGGCCGCAATCTTCAGGGAGTCCCGACGGAGACCAATCCCAACCGCCGGGCCCAGAACTGGAGAACCGAAATGGAAAAGCAGAAGAAGCTCCTTACGCTCGGCGCCGGCATGGCGTCCATGGCCGCAATCGTCGGCGGCAGCGTCTTCATGTCGCAGGGCAGCAGCGCCAGCGCAGCCAGCGGCGACTCGATCGGCGCGTATGCCGGCCTCTTCACCGCCGCCGACGTGGCGGCGAACGAAGACCACGCCGCAGAGCACGCAGCCTACATCACCGCCCTCGCCTCCAAGCTCGGCATCAGCGAAAGCCAGCTCACCGCCGCGTTCAAATCCGTCCAACTGGACCAGGTAGCGAAAGCCCTGGCCGATGGCAAGATCACCCAGGCCCAGGCGGATGAGATGACCACCCGCATCAACAGCGGCGACGCCCCGATCTTCGGATTCGGTGGCCCAGGCCACCCTGGCGGCGGCCCGCGAGACGGCGGTCCCGGCGGCGCCCACGTCGATGCAGCAGCCCTCGCCACCTTCCTCGGCCTGGACGAAGCAACGCTTCAGACGGACCTTCGCGGCGGAAAGTCCCTTGCTACCGTCGCCACCGAGCACGGCAAATCGCGGGACCAGTTGAAGGCCTTCCTCACCTCGCAGCTCAAGGGCACGCTCGACAAGGGTGTTGCCGCAGGCAAGCTGACCCAGGCCCAGGCTGATGCGAAGCTCGCCGAAGCCACCACCAGCATGGACGCCCGCATCGACCAGGTGGGTCCGCAGGGAGGCCCCCGCCACGACCGCCAGGGCGTTTCCCCGACCAGCGGCTCAACCTCTCCGACGCAGCGCTTCGTTCCCGGCGCCTAATCCGCCAGGCGCGCGTCTTCAGGGAGAGGTCGGGCAATCTGCGCGGCCTCTCTCTGTTTGCTCTGCACTTTCAGCCCGTTCGGCGATACTTGCTGCTTGGGAGGTGAGTATGGCGATTACCGGGATTGCGCACGTTCAACTGGCGATACTCGCCGGCGGAGAGGAGCAGGCGCGGGCCTTCTACGGCCAGCTCCTCGGCATGCCCGAGCTCCCCAAGCCGGTTTCGCTTGCCGGGCGGGGCGGCTGCTGGTTTCGGGCCGGTGCCCAGGAGGTTCACCTCGGCGTTGAACCAGCGGTGGGGCGCTTTCGCCGCCACCCGGCTCTGCTCACCGACGGCCTCGACGCTCTGCGCTCCAAGCTCACCTCCGCCGGCCACCTGATCGAGGAGGACGAGCAGATCCCCGGCTACAGGCGGTTCTACACTCGCGACCCCTTCGGGAATCGGCTGGAATTTCTCGAACCGCTCGGCGAGTGACCGCGCTCGCACAGGCGCGCCTACGGTCGCGCGCTCCGACCCCCGGCGCGGGCCGGAAGGCTATACTCGCCCCATCTCCCCCAAGGACTCCCCCAATGGAATATCGAAACCTCGGACGCTCCGGGCTGCAGGTCTCTGTCGTTGGCCTCGGCTGCAATAACTTCGGGCGCCGCGCGGACCTCGAGATGACAGGCCGCGTCGTCAACCAGGCGCTCGATCTTGGCATCAACTTGCTCGACACAGCAGATGTCTACGGCGGCAACGGGCTCTCCGAGGAGTTCCTCGGCAAAGTGCTGCAGGGCCGCCGCAACGAAACGGTGCTCGCCACCAAGTTCGCCATGAAAATGGGCGAAGGCCCGATGAAGAGCGGTGGCTCGCGCCGCTACATCATGGCCGCCGTCGAGGATAGCCTCCGCCGCCTGCAGACGGACCACATCGACCTCTACCAGATGCACGCGCCCGACCCGAAAACGCCGATCGACGAGACCCTCCGAGCGCTCGACGACCTCGTGAGGCAGGGCAAGGTGCGCTACATCGGGCACTCGAACTTCGCCGGCTGGCAGACCGCTGCGGCGCACTTCTCGGCAGAGAAGATGGGCGCGAACCCGTTCGTTGCCGCGCAGAATGAGTACAATCTGCTCAACCGCCGCATCGAACGCGAACTGGTGCCCGCTTGCGAGGCCTACGGTCTGAGCATCCTTCCCTACTTCCCGCTCGCCAGCGGCTTCCTCACCGGCAAATATAAGCAGGACCAGCCGCTTCCCGAAGGCGCGCGGCTTTCCAGCCCGGCGGCCGCCGGCATGGCGAGCGGCATCCTCACGCCCAAGAACTACGAGACCCTCGGCAGACTTGAGGCCTTCGCTAGCGCGCGGGGCAAGGCGATGATCGACCTCGCCTTCGGCTGGCTGGCGAGCAAGCCTTTCGTCGCCAGCGTAATCGCCGGTGCCACGCGCCCCGAACAGGTCGAACAGAACGTGGCCTCAGGCGAGTGGCGCCTCTTACCCGAGGAACTCGCCGAGGTGGATGGGATCACGAGCGCCTAGCGCCCTACGTCTCGCTCCATCGCAGGCCCGGCGGTCACTCGCCTTTCGAGCGTTCGGCGAGCCGCAGAAGCACCGCAACGCGAGGCACCGGCGGGAAGAGAAACGGACCGACGTTCACGAGGTCGATTCCGTCGAACCCGACTTCGGTGAAGAGCGCCGCGAGCCGCCCCCAGCCGCGCAGGTCTACCTGCGCGCAGCCTGCCGAAACAAGCCGCGAGTGCAAGCGATTGAGCGGCACGCTCCTCACCGGTGCGAACTCCATCACGAGGGCGCAGCCTCCCGGCGCGAGCACCCTGCAAAGCTCCTCGGCGAAGGCGTGCGTCACGTCGTCATCGAAGCGCCGAAGAAAGTAGAAACTGCTTATCGCCTCGAACGAGCTGTCGCGAAAGGGCAGCTTCTCCGGCCAACCGAGCAGGTCCACCGGACCTGGCCCAGGCGCGAGGTCGAGCGTGATCGGCGGCTCTGGCAGCCCCGCCCGTTCGGCAAGCAGGTGCGCGTACGCCGCCGTCCCACAGCCGATATCGAGGTAGCGTCGCTCCGGCCCAAGCTCCAGCAGCGAAATCACGCGAGCGACGCGCGGGGTGAACGCCGCCATCGCGGCCTGGGAGTTCAGTGCGCGCGCCAGCGGGGCAGTGCGGCCCAGCGCCCAGCTCTCGCGAGCCTCGCGGGCGGCCCGCCGTCGACGCATCACAGGGCGTACAGCAGACGCACGCGCTGCCCTGCCTCTGCGGCCCCGCCCACCTGCCCGAGGAGCGCTGCTGCTTCGGCTCCCAGCTCCTCCGCGCCACCGCGCCGGGCGAGCGTTTGCGCCTGCTCGTCGCTCGCCAGGGCCGCCACCATCGCGCTCAGCGAGGCCTGCAGCCCTGCGGAGTCCTGCCACGCCAGCTCCAGCTTCTCCCGGTCTTCCGAATCCTCGATCTCGCCGTCGTAGAAGGTGGTCAGTGGCCCCATGCGTACCCGGTGTTGGTCGTGCAATCGGTCCGCGAGGGCGATCAGCGGGTGGGTGGCGCCAAACCCGCGCGAGACTGCGAAAGAGCAGAAGGCGCAAAGCGCGGCCCCTTCGTTCGGCAACTCCGCTTGCGGCGCCCCGCCCTCAATCTCCAGCATCAATCGCACGCCCTTAGCTTCGAGCCGTTGGCCTCTAGCGGCCACCTTTGAGTAGTTGCCGTACCGCCAGGCGCGGCCGGGTCACACCCACGGGTGGTCGTCGAAGCGTTCGCCGCCCGTGAGGTGGATGGCCGCAGACCAACCCGCCAGCGCCGCAATTAGGCCAAATACTGGCGCCAGCGGAAGTGCCAGCCAGCCCGCCCTGTGTACGGCGCCGACCAGCCCCGCGAGCGCCCCCACGGCTATCGCCAGCAGCGCGAGCCCGCGCAGCAGTAGCGGAAGCTCTGGGAGCAGTCGCCGCGGCTCGGCGGGAGCGCTCTCGTGTGGCAGTCCATGGCCAGCGGGTGGCTGCACTAGCTCCGCTGCTCCTTCGGAAGCATGTTCGGGATGCTGTCGCTGATCGGGTAGGTCTCCCGGCAGGCTTCGCAGCGCAGCTCGCCGCTCACGATTTCGTCGCCCTCTTCGCTCTCTACTGTCAGCTTCAGGTCGCCCTTGCAGATCGGGCAGACGAGGATCTCCATCAGTTGGTGCTGCATGCGCTAATCGTAGCAGCGTTAGCCGCAGCAATCAGTTGAGTCTTGGGACGACGTGTGGAACGGTGCGAAGGATGAGCTCCTCCAAGCTGTCTGCCTGCCAATGAATTGGCTGGACTTCGTGCTCATCGCCGCAATCGCCTTCGTCACTTGGCGGGCCTACGCCAACGGCTTTATCCGCGAACTGGTCTCTCTCTCCGTGGCCTTCCTCGCCATCCCCATCGCCGGCATCTTTTACGATGACATGTTCCCCAAGGTGAAGCCGATCGTCGATAACGACGACCTCGCCCGGCTCGTCTCCTTTCTTGCCATCCTGGTCGGCGTGATCGTTGCCGGGCAGGTGGCCGCCCACCTCCTGAAGCGCACGGTCACCATGCTCAACCTCGGCGCGCTGGACCACCTGGCGGGCGGCGCCTTCGGCTTCGTCAAGGCCGTACTCGTCGCCCAGGTGGTACTCATCGCACTCGTCGTCTTCCCGAAGCCGGACCTTCAGCCCAGCGTCGACGACTCGAGGCTCGCAACGGCGCTGCTCGATGCCGCCCCCACCGTCCTCGCCTTCCTGCCGGGCACCTTTGATAAAGGGCTGGACCTCTTCTTCGATGACGCCGCCGACTCCGGGGCGCCTACGAACGCGACGCCTACCCCCGCCCGCTAGGTCAACCCGACAGTACGCCTCCAGTACTACCCCGCGCGACCGTTAGAGGTGGCCCCGGAACCAGGCAGCCACTCGCTCCAGCACATCCACACGGTGTTCCGCCGGGCCGGCGCGCATAAACAAGTGCGAGCCGCCAGGATAGCGCGCCAGCTCCACCTCGCAGCCCGCCTGCTTCAGCGTCACGAACATCTGCTCGCTCTGGCCGACGGGGCAGCGATCATCCGCTTCCCCCTGGATAATCAGCGTCGGCGTCTTCGTATTGTGGGCGAACTGTGATGGCGAGTGCGTGGCGTACCATTCGCGCGCCTTGTGAGGTGCCCCGCCCCACTGCAGCACGCCGAACTCGTGCGAGATGTCGCTCGTCCCGAACATCGATTCGAGGTCGAAGCAGGGTGCGCCGCAGACGGCCGCCTTGAAGCGGTGGTTCTGGCCAATCGTCCAGGCTGTCATATAGCCGCCGTAGCTGTAGCCCCAGATGCCGAGCCTGCCGGCATCCACGTAGGGGCGCTTCACGGCTTCATCCACCACCGCCATGATGTCCAGGTAGTCTTCGCCGCCCCAGTCACTCGAGACCTGCTGGGTGAACTCGCGCCCGTACGAACTCGACCCGCGCGGGTTGCAGAAGAGTACGAGGAAGCCGTTCGAGGCGAGCACCTGCTGCATCGGCACAAATCCGTAGCCGTAAAAGCCGTTCGGGCCGCCGTGGATATCCAGTACCAGCGGGTATTGCTTCGCCGAATCGAACCCCGGCGGGAAGAGCAACCAGGATTCGATAACGTAGCCCCCGCGACTAATGTCGAACCGCTCCCACCGCGCGGCGGGAGACTCGGTGAGTACTGCCGCGCCGTACTCCGTGATCTGTGTGCTCTTCCCGCTCTCGCGGTCGTAGACGAAGACCTCGCCAACCGAGTCCAGGCTCGCCACGGCCTGCGCGATGAACCGCTGCGCAGAATCGGCACTGAAGCCCGAGCGAAGTGACTCGGTGCCCTCGATCTGCTCCACGTCGCCCGAGCGGAGGTCGATCACGTAGATCCCGCCTGCGCCCGCCCGCACCGCGTGGAACATCACGCGCGACTCGTCAAGCCATACAGGCATGGAGGGCGGGTCGAGCGTTGGGAATCCCGCCGCTGGGAGGCACT
>JBDSEP010000166.1:0-2673 GCA_039919985.1 Tepidiformaceae bacterium
GGCGACCTTGCGACCGTGGAGGTCGAGGGTTGGCGAGGGACGCACTTCATGCTCGCCAGCGACACCGGTCTATTGGAGGAGGTAGCGAACGGCGGCATCCCCAGCGCGTGGCACCCCCTCGGGCCCACGACCACCGACGAGGTGGCGCTCCTCTCGCCGCTCGACCCGGTGAGCGCCCGTGGCCGCGCGAAGGCGCTGTTCGATTTCGATTACGTGTGGGAGATCTACCACCGGCCGGACCTTGTGCGCTTCGGCCGTTATACGATGCCGGTCCTCTGGGGTGACCAGCTTGTTGGCCGCCTCGATGCGAAGCTCGACCGCAAGGCGAACACGCTCGTCGTCAACGGCGTCTGGCTGGAGGAGGCGGCCACCGCGCGGGACGCCGACTTTCGCGAAGCGCTCCGAGAGGGCGTTCGCAACATGGCCCGTTTCCTCGGCGCCGCCCGCGTGGACGCCACTGCCGTGACAGACCGTCGGCTGCGCACCCGCTGGCCGTAGGCACCGAGCGACCGCCAGTCGGGATGGCGCTCGTGCCCGTAAGCGACATCGCTACTTAAGAGAGAGTGCTTCCAGCGTTGGTGAGGACGCGTGACCGTCTGCTAGGCTGCACCGCGAATGAACGCCCGCGAAACGTCACACATTTGCTGCGCGCCATCCGCAGAAACGCCGGAGGAATCGTCGGTATTCGTTCCGGCGAGGTCTGCGGCGGGCGACACCGAGGGGATGGTGCGGCTGGCCGGTGGCATGTTCCGGATGGGCTCGGATGCCGATGAGGGCGAGCCTGGGGACGGTGAAGGCCCGTCGCGGTCCGTCAACCTGGGGCCGTTCTGGATCGACTCCGTGGCCGTTTCGAATGCCCACTTCGCAGACTTTGTGAGGGCGACAGGATACCGAACGACCGCCGAGAAGGCAGGCTGGAGCTTCGTCTTTGCGGGCCTGCTGCCCGACGATTTCGGGACCACGCGTGGCGTTGCCGAGACTCCCTGGTGGCGCGAAGTGGAGGGCGCATCCTGGCGAGCGCCCGAGGGGCCGCAATCGTCAATAGGAGCGCGGTTAAACCACCCTGTGCTCCACATCTCCTGGCACGACGCCACCGCCTACTGCGCCTGGGCAGGCAAGCGCCTCCCGACGGAGGCCGAGTGGGAGTACGCCGCGCGCGGCGGTCTCGAGGGCAAGCGCTACCCATGGGGCGACGATCTGAACGCCGGTGGACGGCATCGCTGCAACATCTGGCAGGGCCAGTTTCCGCGGCAGAACAGCGTGGAAGACGGCTTTTACGGGACGGCCCCAGTGGGTGCCTTCGAGCCGAACGGTTACGGGCTCTTCAACACCTCCGGCAATGTTTGGGAGTGGTGCGCCGATTGGTTCTCGCCCTACCACTCAGGCAACGCCCTTTTCGACCCCACAGGCCCGGACTCTGGCAGCCAGCGCGTGATTCGCGGCGGGAGCTACCTCTGCCACGAAAGCTACTGCTTCCGCTATCGTGTGGCGGCACGCAGCGCGAACACCCCTTCGAGCACCACCGGACATATGGGCTTTCGCTGCGCCCGCGATATCTGAGGGGTGACGCAGCCATGCCAGAAGAGCCGTTTCGAGGGATAGTCGGGCGCACGACGAGCGAATCAACACCCTGGTGGCCGAAGCCGGCGACCGCCCCCGAAGGGGCGCCGAACGTGATCTACATCGTTTTCGACGACCTGGGGTTTGCAGATTTCGGCTGCTACGGCTCGGAGATCGCCACGCCGAACGTGGATGCCCTGGCGGCGGGTGGGCTGCGCTACACCAATTTCCACACCACCGCGCTCTGCTCTCCCACTCGGGCGGCGTTGCTCACTGGTCGCAACCACCACTCCGTTGGCATGGGCGGGCTGGCTGATTGGGACTTCGGCTTCCCGGGCATGCGCGGGCGCATCGCAAAAAGCGCCGGTACGCTCGCGGAAATGCTGCGGCTCGAAGGCTACAACACCTTCGCCACCGGCAAATGGCACCTCACCCCCACCTTCGAAACGTCACCATCAGGCCCCTACGACCAGTGGCCGCTGCAGCGTGGGTTCGATCGCTATTACGGCTTCCTTGAGGGCGAAACGAACCAGTGGCACCCCGAACTGACGATGGACAACCACCACATCGAGGCGCCGGACCACGAGGGCTACCACCTTTCGGTGGATATCGTTGACCAGTCCATTGGCTTTATTCGCCAGCAACAATCGGTAACGCCGGGCAAGCCGTTCTTCCTCTACATGTGCCTCGGCGCGCAGCACGCCCCGCACCACGCGCCCGCGGAGTTCATCGAAAAGTACGTGCCGGTGTTCGAAAAAGGCTGGGACGCAACTCGTGAAGGGCGGCTAACGAAGCAGAAAGCGCTTGGCATCGTCCCGCCCGAGACGACGCTTCCGGAGCGCAACCCTGGCGTTCGCGCGTGGGCCGAACTGAGCGACGACGAACGGCGGCTGGCTGTCCGCCTGCAGGCTGCCTTCGCTGGTATGCTCGAGCACGCCGACCTCCAGATCGGACGGCTGCTGAGCTTCCTCACGCAGAGCGGCCAGCTGGAGAACACGGTCATCGCCCTGATCTCCGATAACGGCGCCAGCCAGGAGGGTTCGCCGTTTGGCACGGTCAACGCACTCCGCTACTTCAACGGCGTGCGCGATACGTTGGAGGAGAACCTGGAGC
>JBDSEP010000228.1:0-6604 GCA_039919985.1 Tepidiformaceae bacterium
GACATCGTCTTTCTCGAGCCTGCTCGATCAGCGAACGATGGCGACAAAGTTGCCGTCTGGCTGAAGGATCGCGGCGAAGTCACGCTCAAGCGCATTTACCGCGAGGGCGACCGAGTGCGGCTGCAGCCCGCGAACAGTACGATGCAGCCCATCTACACGACCGCCGACAACGTAGAGATACAGGGACGGTACGTCTCCTCCTTCCGCCCAAGCGATTGACCGCATACCCCGCACGGAGTGTTTGACGGGGCCGCACAGGCCCCGTTTCCATCACACATGAACGAACCGATCATCAGCGTGCGTGACCTCACCATCCGCTACCGGACGAAGGAGTCGACGGTCTACGCGGTGGAGTCCGTTTCGTTCGACCTGTTCCCTGGACAGGTGCTCACACTCGTGGGCGAATCGGGCTCCGGGAAGAGCACCGCCGGGATGTCGGTTTTGCGGCTCCTGCCCCAGGAGGCGGAGGTGCTTACCGGCCAGGTGATGTTCGAGGGGCGTGACCTTTTGAAGCTGGACGACCGCCAGCTCCGGCCACTGCGCGGGCGCCGCATCGCGATGATCTTTCAGGACCCCGTCGCCGGGCTGAACCCCGTGCTGAGCGTAGGCTCACAGGTGGCAGAGATGATCACCAGCCACCTTGATATCTCCAAGAAGGATGCGAAGAAGCGAGCGCTGGAGATTCTCCGGGATGTCGGGCTTTCGGATCCGGAGCGAGTCGCGAAGTCGTACCCGTTCCAGCTCTCCGGCGGAATGTGTCAGCGCGTGATGATCGGCATCGCGACGGCGCTCAACCCCGACGTGATCATCGCCGATGAACCGACGAGCGCGTTGGACGTCACCATTCAGGCGCAGATCCTCTACCAACTGGACCAGCTCCGAAAGACGCGCGGCACGGCCATCCTCCTCATCACCCACGATTTCGGGGTGGTGGCCCAGATGGCGGACGAGGTGGCCGTGATGTACGCGGGCCGTATCGTCGAGACCGGCGGGGTGATGCAGATGCTGAAGGCGCCGCTTCACCCTTACACCCACGGCCTGCTCGCCACCCTGCCCCGGGTTGACGGCGCGAACGAGCACCTCCGGCAGATTCCTGGCCAGCCGCCGGAACTCTTCGAACCTGCCGCCCGCTGCCCCTATCTGCCGCGCTGCTCCAAGGTGATGAACGCCTGCCGCGTCGGTGGCCCTCCACCGCTGGAGACTTCGGAAGAGCGCAGCCATCCGGTGGCCTGCTACAACCCCATCTGGCAGGCAGAACGCTAGCGACGGCCCGCCAGCCAGGGGCAAAGAGAAAGCCGAGACCACGTTGTTGGTCCCGGCTTTCGGTGCTTCGAATCGCGGCGTGGGCCCCTAGTGGCAGGCGCGCGCCTGGCCGCTGCCGTCAGCGGTCTGGAAGCTTGAACCGCAGGCGCAGCCCTTGGTTGCGTTCGGATTGAAGATGCTGAAGCCGCTCTTCATGATGTCGTCCACGTAGTCGATTTCAGCGCCGGAGAGGTACTGCGCGCTCTCCGGGTCGATGACGATCCGCACACCAAGCTGTTCGATGACAATGTCGTCTTCTTCCGCGGAACGGGCGATCGCCATGCCGTACTGGTAGCCGCTGCAGCCGCCGCCGGCCACAAATACGCGCAGGGCACCTTCGGGAAGTTCACGTGCGGTGAGCAGGGCAAGCGCCTTTTCGGCGGCTTTATCGGTGATGTTTACGAGGGCTACAGGGGCCTCGGCTTCGGTTGTCATAAGGGAGCCTCCACTGGGTGTTCTGGCGAATCGTGCATCGTGCGGGCTGCCCCTGCACGGCACTACAAAAAGTATAACGCATCGGGGGAAGCCCATCCACGCGGACGACGCCAAGTCTCGCTCCATTGGCGTGCGGCGTCGGACTGCGTACGCTGAATGGCAGATGGACCGTATCTACCTCGACCACGCCGCGACCACCGCTCCCGACCCGCGCGTCGTCGCTGCCATGCTTCCCATGTTGACCACGTACTGGGGCAACGCGTCCAGCATCTACATCGAAGGGCAGGAGGCCCACCGCGCGCTCGATTCGGCCCGCAAACTTGTCGCCGATCTGCTTGGCGCTGCACCCAAAGAGATCGTCTTCACCAGCGGCGGCACTGAGTCGGACAATGCGGCCATTCGGGGCGCTGCATTCGCGCAGCGCGAACGTGGTCGCGGGGACCACATCATCACAAGCCAGGTCGAGCATCACGCAGTTCTCCACGCCTTCGAACAGCTTGAGCGCGAAGGATTTCGAGCGACGTACTTGCCGGTGGATGAGGACGGCGTCGTCGACCTGCGGGCGCTCGAGGAATCGGTCACGGCAGAGACCACGCTGGTCAGCGTGATGACGGCGAATAATGAAGTCGGCACCATCCAGCCGATCGCTGAGATTTCGCGAATCGCAAAGGCGAAGAACGCGCACACGCTGGTCCACACAGACGCCGTCCAGGCCGCAGGCAGCATCGAGGTCACGCCTGCGAATCTGGGCGTCGACTTGTTGAGCATCGCGGCGCACAAGCTGTACGGACCGAAGGGTGTGGGGCTCCTCTACGTGAAGAACCGCACCCCGTGGCAGCCGCTGCTCCGCGGCGGCAGCCAGGAGAAGGAACGGCGTGCTGGCACGGAAAACCTTGCGGGCATCGCGGGCCTGGCGACCGCCATGCAGCTCGCCTGGGATGACCGCGAGGCGCGAAATACCAGGATCCGGCGACTGCGGGATCGCCTCCTCTTCGGCCTGCCCGAACGAATCTCGGACACCGTAATCACCGGCCCGAAGGATCCCGAGCGCCGTCTGACCAATAGTTTCAGCTGCTGTTTCCGCAATGTCGAAGGCGAGAGCGTGCTGCTCGCGCTCGATATGGCGGGCATCGCTGCCAGTTCGGGCAGCGCCTGCACCACCGGTGCACTCGAACCGTCGCATGTGCTGACGGCCATGGGCATCCCCTCGGATCTCGCCCACGCCTCCCTCCGCCTCACGCTGGGGGTCGAGAACACGGACGAGCAGGTCGACCGCGTGCTCGAGGTGCTGCCAGGCGTCGTTCAGCGGCTGAGGGCACTCGCCGGGTAGCCGCTGGATTTTCGGGTAGGCTGGCGAAGCTTGGGCCTACGGGGCGGCTGCATTCCAGAATGCGCCCCCTGCGGTTTACACTGTTGCGCATGGAACAACGCATCCAGATGACCGCGGCCCAGGACGGAGTGCAGATCGCGTTCGCTATCTCGGGCGCTGGCCCGATCCTCATCTCCGTGCCCAGCCCGCCGGATAACCACCTCCAGCTGGAATGGGCAGACCCGGAGCGGCGTAGCGGACTCGAACATCTCTCGACCTATCGACAGTTGGTGCGTTTCGACAGCCGAGGCACCGGGCTTTCCGACCGCGATGTGACGGATTTTTCCCTCGACGCTCGCGTGAGCGATCTCGAGGCTGTTGTCGCCCGCGTGGGAGCGGACAGCTTCGCACTAATGAGCGGCGGCCACGGCAACCAGGTCTCGGTCACCTACGCAGCGCGCCACCCGGAGCGCGTCACTCACCTAATCGCCGTAAATCCGTTCGCCCGCGGCTCGGAGTTCATGTCCAAGGACCAACTGGCGATTTACGACCAGATGTTGCGCACCGACTTCAAGCTCTTTACTGACGTGGTGGGCGCCCAAACGTTCGGCTGGGGACGCGAGGAGGGCCCACGCTACGCCGCCTACTTCCGGGCATGCGTGGAGCCCTTGACCGCCGCGGCGCTCTACCACGCAATGCTGGAGGTCGATATCACCGAGGACCTTGGGCGGGTAACTTGCCCCGTCCTGGCCATTCGGCCCGCGGAGGCGCGAATGGGCACGGCAACGTCCATGCGTACGTTTCTTGCCACAGTCCCGGACGTTGAACTCGCAGGGATCTCCGGCGCCCCCGTGGAGGGAACTACCACCGAGATGGTGACGCGAATCGGGGCTTTTTTCGGGGAGTCATGGCCTTCACCGGCGACGCCCGCGCCTCCGCAGCACTCCGAGGAGGAGGGCCACCTCGAATTCCGCACCGTCCTCTTCACGGATATCGAACACCACACGAGCATGATGCACCGGCTCGGCGACGTTGCCGGCCGGGACGTGTTGCGCCTGCACGAAGAGACAACGCGCGAGGCTCTCCGCAGCTTCGGTGGTACGGAAGTGAAGACCATGGGCGACGGTTTCCTCGCCTCGTTCCGCTCCATTCAGCGCGCCTTGGATTGCGCCATTTCGCTGCAACTCAGCCTCTCCTCCGAAAGCGCCGCACTCCCAGATGGGTTCCGCATCCGTGTTGGCATCAACGCGGGCGAGCCGATCGAGGAGAATGGCGACCTCTTCGGCTCATCGGTTATCACCGCCGCGCGCATCGTCGCACTGGCCGAAGGGGGCGAAATCCTCGTCTCGAACGTGGTCCGCGAACTGGTGGCCGGCAAGGGCCATCTTTTCGCAGACCGCGGTCAGCACGTGCTCCGCGGCTTCGATGAGCCGATGCGCGTCTGGTCGCTCCTCTGGCAGGAGCGCTAAGCTCCCAACTTCGATGCCCGCAGTGCGTTGCGCAGGGTCTCGGTGAGCGCCTCCGCAAGTTGGGGACGGCCGTGGAACTGCGCAGGGGTGTTGTGGAACAGTTCCACGGCCCAGCCCTCTTCGGATCTCGCTGCCACCAGCGTTTGAATCGCGTTCAGCGCGGGCACTATGTCTCCCTGCCCCGGAGGCACCAGCCCCGCTATCGCGCGCACAAGGACGACGTTCTCCGCCAACGCCCGCAACTCTTCGACCTTGCCGATGTAGCCAGGGGTGGGATGCGACGCGAATATCTCTCCGAGGTGCGTTGCCACGGCGGAGCGGCCGTTCACCTGGCTGCCGTCGAACCCGACCATGTTGCCGTCCTCCGCGAAGAGCGCCGCGAAGTCAGCTGCGCTGCGGCGGTTCCACATGTCCAGGACCGCGAAATAGAGACGGCTCGACGCCTCGAGTCTGTCCTCGCCATCGTCCATCAACCGTCCTCCCAAGGCACCGCGCTACCGCAGCGTTGACGGCGACGCCGCATCGGAGGCTTCGGGCTTGCGACTCTCAGTGAAGAGCTTGCGAAACTTCGCGACCTTTGGGGCCACCACAAACTGGCAGTACGGTTGATTCTCGTTGTTTAGGAAGTAGTCGTCGTGGTACAGCTCGGCTTTGAAGAAGGGCCCCGCCGCAACCACCTCCGTAACGATGGGCGCCGGGAATTCGCCCTTCGCCCCCAGGTCAGCGATGAATTTCCCCGCCACCGCGTGTTGCTCGGCGGAGTGAGTGAAGATCGCCGAGCGATACTGGGTGCCCACATCCGCGCCCTGGCGGTTCAGTGTCGTGGGGTCGTGGATGGCGAAGAACACCTCCAACAGCTCCGCGAACGATAGTTGCGTTGGGTCGAAGGAGATCTGGACGACCTCCGCATGGCCGCTCCGCCCACCGCAAACCTGCTCGTAGGTCGGGCTCGCCGTGTGGCCGCCCATGTATCCCGATTGCACATGCTCAACACCGCGCAGTTCGTCGTATACAGCCTCCAGGCACCAGAAACAGCCTCCGGCGAGGGTGGCAATCTCAAGAATCGGGCTGGGCATTTCGTCGGTGGGCATTTTCGGTTGGCTCCAGAGGGGATGTACCCATGGTGCCACGTCCAGTGTCTGGATGTCTTACGAAATGCTTTTCAGCGCACGGACTCTCGTCCATCTGGGCGTCCGTTCGCGTGAGCGGATTAAGCATCAGGCAGGGCTCTGACCGTCCGTAGCCTTGCCCTGCGAGGGCGCTACCTGAAGCAGATCCTGGAACAGCGCACGGTAGTGCACCATCGCCTGCCGCAGGTCTTCGGTGGAAGCACCGCCGCCGCTATTCTTCGACGCGATCCCGTGTGCCGCGCGGTAGTTGTTCGCCACCGTCGGGTGGTCCACCGAGACGTCCGCAACCTTTTGCTCGAATTCGCCTACCGGGTAGCCGCGATCCTGCATCACACGCCCAACGAGCTCATCCGCCTGCCTAACCGCCATGGCTGGGTCATCGACGAACTTGGATTGCACCGCCTCCCACTCGGTGGTGTAACCGCTCGCCTGGTCGCGCGTTAGCTCCCGGATCTCCATTTTCTCCACGCGCTTCTGACGCTGCAGCAGTTCGCTTTCGGCTTTGCCCCGGCCCACGCGATTCACTTCCCGTTCGTATTCCGGCCCAAACCCTTGTTTGAGCCCCGCCGTTCGCCGACTTCCTCTCATGCGCGAAGCCACGAGTGCCAGCACCAGAACCGCGACAACGGCGACGGCGATTGCTACGATCATCCAGGTTTCCAAAGTTTCCAACCTTCAGCGGCATGGGCCGCACGTCACGGAGACGTTGTGATGAGGTCAACCGTAGTCGCTTCCCGCCGCGCCGCGGTCAACGAAGGGAGCAGATGCTTGCGGGAGCGTATCAACTCGCCCGAGCAACCGGAGCTTTGGGCTACTCTCCCTTGATCTTCGCCCGGAACTCGTGATGCTCGGGCACCGAATGGCCGACCACGTAGAGGAAGTAGTAGGCACCAAAGTCCCCAACGAACTTGAAACGCTTACGCATGTCCGCCACCAGCGGCCAAAACTCCCCCTGGCTC
>JBDSEP010000245.1:0-2722 GCA_039919985.1 Tepidiformaceae bacterium
CCGAAATGGACGGTTACACCCTCCTCGAACACCGGGCGCGGGATAGCCGCCTGCGCGAGATCCCGTTCATCGTCATCTCTGGCGTGGAGGAGATGGCCAGCATCGTGCGCTGCATCGGCCTGGGCGCGGAGGATTACCTGCCGAAGCCGTTCGACGCTGTCCTCCTGCGCGCTCGCATCTCCGCCTCCTTGGAGAAAAAGCGTCTGCGCGACCAGGAGCGCGAGCTCCTCGCGACCGTCACCCGGCAGGCGGGCGAACTCGCCGCCTGGAACCGCGAACTGTCCACCCGCGTCGACGAGAAGGTGCGCGAAGTAGAACGTTTGAGCCGGATGGAGCGATTTCTCGCACCTCAGATTGCCCAGGTCATCGCCGAGGGCGGCGAGGAGCTGCTCAAGAGCCACCGCCGCGAGATTACCGTGCTGTTTTGTGACCTGCGCGGCTTCACCGCGTTCGCCGAAACGAACGAACCGGAGGACGTGATGGCCGTCCTCCGGGAGATGCACGAGGCGATCGGCCCACTCATCTTCGAGTTCGAAGGCACCCTCGCCCAGTTCACCGGCGATGGGATGATGGTCTTTTTCAACGACCCCATCCCCTGCGAAGACCCCGCCTGGCGCGCGGCCCAGCTAGGGCTCGGCATGCGCCAAAGCGTCGGCGAACTGTCGAACAACTGGCGGCGCCGCGGTCACGCGCTCGAACTCGGCGTGGGCATCGCGATCGGCCATGCGACCTGCGGCCAGATCGGCTTCGAGGGCCGCTTCGAATACACCGCGATCGGCACGGTCACGAACCTCGCGGCACGTCTCTGTGGCGAGGCGAAGGGCGGCCAGGTGCTGGTCAGCGAACGCGTCTCCACGATGCTTGAAGACCGAGTTGCCGCCGAACGCATCGGCGACCTCACACTCAAGGGCTTCGCCCGCCCCGTCAGCGCCTACAATCTCCTGAACCTGCGCCCCGTAAATGATCGAGAATGACGGGGCGAAGCGACCTGCAAGACACTGCGTCTCCGTGACGGCGTGTTGGGGTCTGGGTCTGCCAATACCTCGCCATGCCAAGTTACAACGCGGCGTTGAGGCAGGCTCTGGCGGAGGATTGGTGGAAGCAAGAGTGGCGGGCGCTGAGGCTGACTAAAGGTCGAGTCCGAAAGGAGGTTGCCCGAGCTGCGCTGCATTCTCGCGCACGTGGGGACGCGGATCGGAGTGACCAATCTGTCCTGATCGTCGTCCGCATCGCATGAATCGGCAAGTCCATCATCCGGCTCCCGCCGCAAAGCATCGCCGAAGGGCCGCGGTGCGTCGCGCTCGATGTCGGAACAATCTGAAGGGCCTACGCCGAAGTGCCGACCAGCATCGGGTACTTCGCACAAAACGCGATGAGCGCCTCTGCGACCGCCTTCGGGTTCATAAACTGAAGGGCGTGGGTCGCCCCCGGCACCACGAACGTTTCCGTCTGCGGAAGTAGCTCATGGAGGAGCCCATCGACTTCACCGAAATACGGGTCCGAGTCGGCGCCGAGAATCGAAAGGACCGGTGGGGCCCCAAATCTCGATCCGAGTCTAAAGTGGCCTGATGTTTAGCTTACTTGTGGCTTTGATTGTTCAGCTCCGGAACGCCTTCGCCGACCGCCGCGACCTGCTGCTTGAGAACGCCGCCCTGCGGCAACAGCTCGCCGCCTACCAGCGCCGAGGGAACCGCCCGCCGCTCACGTCAGCCGACCGCCTCTTCTGGGTCTGGTTGTCCCGTTGCTGGCCGCGCTGGCGTTCGGCCCTGTTCGTCGTTCAACCGGAAACCGTCATCCGCTGGCATCGTGACGCCTGGAAGCGGTACTGGACGTGGAAAAGCCAACACCGCACACGTGGGCGGCCGCGAATCGCTCCGGAAGTTCGAGACCTCATCATCCGGATGGCGCAGGAGAACCCGCTCTGGGGAGCTCAGCGCGTCCGCGGCGAGCTCCTGGGCCTCGGCTACGAGGTTGGCCGCGAAACGGTACGCCGCTACATGCACGAGGCTCGCCGCCGGCCGCCGTCCCAAACCTGGCGCTCCTTCCTTCAGAACCACGCGCCAGACATTTGGGCCTGCGACTTCTTCACCGTGCCGACTCTCTCCTTCAAGACGCTCTACGTTTTCTTCTTCATCGAGCATGGTCGACGAAAGCTCGTTCACCTGAACGTGACCGCTCATCCCACCGCCGACTGGGTATGGCGTCAGCTTATCGAGGCGACACCGTGGGGCGACCAGCCGCGCTTCCTCCTCCGTGACCGAGACGCCAGCTTCGGCAAGGCCTTCGTGAGTCGGGCGCGAGCGATTGGTATCGAGACTGTGCTCAGCCCGTTCCGGTGTCCACAGGCGAACGGCATCGCCGAGCGCATGGTGGGCACGTTCCGCCAGCAATGTCTCGACCACGTCATCGTCTTGAATGAGCGTCACCTGCTGCGGCTGCTGACGGACTACGTCGAGCACTACAACCGGTCCAGGCCGCACCGCTCGCTGGAGCTGAGCGCCCCTCAACCACGGCCGCGGCTGCTCCGGCCGCCAGATGGTGGAAGGGTGATCGCCCGTCCTGTGCTCGGCGGGTTACATCACGAATACTTCTGGGAGGCCGCCTGATCGATTATTGGGGCCCCACAGCTCGTGACCCTCGAGTTCGTTGGACTGTTCATCCTCGCTCGAGTGCTTGGGTGTGGGGCCTCAAAAGTCGGTCCGAGTCTAAAATGCGGCATGTT
>JBDSEP010000253.1:0-7521 GCA_039919985.1 Tepidiformaceae bacterium
AGCGTCGAAGAGGCAGAGCGAATGATCGTGAATATGGGCGGCGAATCCACCGTCGCCGGCTAACCGCTCGCTTCCCGAGAGCGCACACCAGGAGCCCGGCCAATGCGCCGGGCTCTTTGCTATCCCCGTAATACGGGTGTTGAGGGGGAAGACTGCGGACCGATATTGGGCGGGCCGTAGTGCCCTCCAGACGCGGCTGAGGCCCTCCAACGCCGTTTCCGAGCGCTCACACTCGCATTGGGGATTCTCACTACTCCTTCGGGGGGGAAAGCCGATGGGCGTCTGGGCGCCAGGGCGCAACAATCCCTACATGGCAACACAGCTCGTCCCAGGCACACGCTCGCGAATGAACTTTTCCAGAGCGGACGGTGTTCATTCACCGTTCTCCTCGGCGAAGGAGGCTTCGAAGGATGGGATCACAATCCTGGTCCGCAAACAACGGAGCCGCGTCGCGAGCGATGGGCATCAGGTTGACGACGCTCAGAGAGAGGTATTCCGTGGCCCTGGCAACTGAGGCAAGAACCTCCACCGAAGATCGAGATCGAACTATTCAGCAGTACGCCCCGCTCGTGAAATACGTGGTCGGGCGGCTGGCAATCGGCCTGCCCGCCATCCTCGATTACGAGGACATCCTGAGCTACGGCACGATCGGGCTCATCGAGGCTCTTGATCGCTTCGACGATAGCAAAGGCGTGAAGTTCGAGACCTACGCCATTAGCCGCATCCGCGGAGCAATCATCGACGCTCTCCGCGCGCTCGACCGCCTCCCTCGCTCCGTCCGTCAGAAGGCGAAGCGTATGGAAGCGGCCAATCTCGAACTCACCGCCGCCAACGGTCGCGAACCGACGGACGCCGAAGTCGCCGAAGCCATGGGCCTTACGCTCGTGCAGTTCCACCAGACCCTCGTCGACTGCAGCTGGGTAACCATCTCGCTTGATGGTTTGCTCGACCGTGATGAAAACAACGACGGCGGCGCACCGACTGAACTGCCGGCCGACCCCAACCAGGAAGACTTCACCGGTCGGCTCGAAAAGCGACAGATGCTAGACGCACTCACCGGGGCCGTCCAGGGGCTTCCCGAGCGCGAGTTGTTAGTCGTCAGCCTCTACTACCGCGATGAGATGACGATGCGCGAAATCGCCCAGATCCTGTCCATCTCCGAATCCCGAGTCTGCCAGCTCCATGGACGGGCACTTGGTCGTCTCCGGGGCCGGCTCGCTCCCGAACGCGCCGCATAGCGACGTCTGGCGCTAGTTCAGGCTGGCGCGGACACTCTTCTGCAGCTCGACCGCCACGAACGGCGCTGTAGTCGGTGATTTCGAACCGCCACTATCTTCGATGGTCAGGGCCATGCTGCCGAAGCGTTCGATGGCGTCGCCCGCTTCGATCCATACCCCCCCGGAACCGCTACGGAAGACCGTACTCGGCTCTGGCTTCCCATCGCGGATGAACCACGCCTGGTAGGCCTTGTCCGCCGGCAGCGCGGGCAGGTCCGCCACCCAGGCGAAGGCGTAATGCTCGCCAGGAGCGCGGACCAGCGTAACCGTGGCGCCGCCCTGTTCGCCTCGTGAGGTCGAGAACGTCCCCTGGGCGACGGCCTGCACAAGGCTCGCCTGCCGCCCTTCGTTTCGGTTCGAAACTGAATCACCCGAAAGCATGGCTCCGAGCACCCCGCCGCCCACAAGCAGGAACGCCGACGCTGCCGCTACGGCCATCGCCCATTGCCAGCGCGGTCTCACGACTTCCCTTGCCCGGATCGGCCTTGGCTCCGCGGCGATGCGGGCAAGCAGCCCGGTCTTCACGGAAGGCTCTGGTACGCTTTCGTCCACCGCGAACGGGAGCAGCAGCGCGACGCGCTGCATCTGTGAAAGTTCGTGGGCGCAGCTTCCACACTGGGAAGCGTGGGCCTGCACTTCGGTGGCCTCGTCTTCGGGGAGAACGCCCAGCGCCAACTCGGCCAGGAGATCCACTGGATGTTCGATGTTGTCAGTCAACCGACACCAACCCTTGTGCCTGGAGCACTCCGCTGAGCTTCAACAGACCGAGCCGCAAGCGGCTCCGCACTGTTGGCGCGGGCACCCCGAGGATACTGCCGACCTCCTGGCTGGAAAGGCCGTGGAAATACACCAACTCAATGGCACTGCGCTGTTCGCTGTTCAACGATTGCAGAGCGTCGCGCACTTGCGCCCCGACAATCGCACGCTCAGCCGTCACGTCCGTGCGCTCCGCATCTGCGAGGTCGAATGCACCGTCCATGGTCGGCATCTGTGGCACTCTGCGGCGCCGCCGACGGAGCTCATCGAGGCACAGGTTGCGGGTGATCGAGAGCACCCAGCTCCCCACGCCGGCCTTTCCGCGGTCGTACTGGCTGGCACTGCGCCATACCCGCACGAATGTCTCCTGGACAGCCTCTTCCGCGTCGCCTTCGGCCCCAAGGATGCGCAAGGAGAATGCGAAGCACTGCCGGTGAAACCGGTCGTAGAGCACCGAAAGCGCCGAATCCTGCCCAGCAGCGACCGCGAATACGAGGTCTGTGTCTTCGGCCAGCGAATAATCACTCATTCAGCCTAATCTACGTCGCGCCCGGTTGTGGTGATCACGGACGCTGCAACCTACGCAAGCGCGTTGTTGTTGGTCAACAGCTCTTTCAGATTCTCGAGCGATTCCACCGGTCGCGCTCCTAGCGTATCGAGCGCGTCGATGACGTCGTCGCTGGCGTTCTGGGCGTACGCCAAGTCCACCAGGTCACCGCGATCGGGAGTCAGGCCCTGCTCGAACCAGGCCTTCACGAGCGCCTCAACATCAGACCAGTTCGCCTTAGCCACGCGTTCTCCTTGTGCGGCTGCGCCGCGCTTGGCCGCTACCCCGGCCTCTAGCGGAAGAGTTCGCCCTTGGGAGGGGAGTCGTAGTTGATGTACGGCGGCCAGAGCGTCTCGAGTTCCGCCCGGATCGGGTCGCCGTCGGGGAGATAGCGGTGGAACTGCGGCTCCACGTCTCGCCGTATCCATCCCTTGCCGATGGTGTCGTGCTTGATCTTGTCCTGCAGCAGCATGATTCCCGTAAGCAGCGATTCTGGCCGCGGGGGACACCCGGGGACATAGACGTCGACCGGCAGCAGCGTGTTCACGCCCGGCGTCACGCTGTAGGCGTAGGCGAAAGGCCCGCCCATGATTGCGCATCCGCCCATCGCGAGTGCCCACTTCGGCTCCGGCATCTGCAGCCAGATGCGGCGCACAGCGGGCGCCATCTTCCACGTCACCGTGCCCGGCACGATAAGCAGGTCCGCCTGGCGCGGGGAGGCCCGAAAAATCTCCGCCCCGAACCGCGCCAGGTCATACCGTGGCGTCACGGTGGCGATCATCTCCATGGCACAGCAAGCGAGCCCGAACATCGCCGGCCAGAGTGAGGACCGCCGAGCCCAGTTCAACACCTGGTCAACGCTCGTGACCAGCACGTTCTGCTGTACTTCTTCCTCTACGTCGCTGTTCAAGGAAAGCATCGGAAGCGGCTGGTAAACCCGGTTGGTTGTGTCGGCCATGTTCGTGCAGTCTATCACAAGCCGCCCGGCGCTTCGCCAGCGGCCCGCCCGGCCAGCGCTAGCGTCGACTCATGTGGAGCTGGCCGTCGTTAATCGGCTCATCGATGTAGAGCTCGCCGTTGCGGATCTTGATGTTGTAGCCGCAATCCGGGTTGGTGCAGACCCACGCCTTGAAATGGATTGGCGCCCCCTGGCTGCCAAAATCCGAAAACGGCACCAGATCGCCATCATCACACTTGCGACACTTCGGAAATTCGTACATCCCCACCTCCCGGTAAGCGCGCGAATAGTACCAGCGGATCTTTACGTGGGCAATTGAACGCGCGCTGCCTGCTCTCGATTATTCCTGGATGTCGCGCCGCTGGAATCGCCAGAAAAGCGCCACAACAAACAGCGCGAGCCAGATGCCGAGGATCAGTCCCGCTCGCCACTCCGGAGGCCCGCTCTCGGGAATCGCGAACGGGCCGCCCTCTCCACTCCGGCCCAGCACACCGTTCGCCCGCATCACCGCGTCGCCGTTGATGTTGAAGAGCGCTTCGGGGACGTGCGAGAGGAACCCCCGCGCGTTGTTCAACAGGCTCGTAAAGATCCCCTCGACGAAGTAGAACCCTAGCGACACGCCTACCGCCTGGCCCGCGGACCGCCACTGAGTCGCGAAGACGAGCGACATAAGTACGAAGGGCAAGATTACAAAGCTCGTCCGACCCGCACTCGCGAACATGTCCAATACCCGAGCGCCGCTGAAGCTTCCGAACGGCAGGTCATAGAGATGGCTAAACCACGCGCTCAGCGCCATCGCTACGAGGAAGCAGAGCACCACCGTGACGAGCGTGAAGACCACGCTGGAAACCACCTTCGCAAGGATGAAATGCCAGCGTTTCACGCCACGGCCCGTGACTACGCCCACGGTCCGCCAGTCGTACTCGTTGCCCATCATCGTGCCAGTGAAGATCACGCAGACCAGTGTGGCGAAGAATCGCTCGAGGGCGAACCCGTAGGGCACCACGTTCTTGAACGCCATGCCCTCCTTCAACGCCAGCAGCCTCACGATGCCGTTGACGCCGGGGTCTGGCCCGTCCCGAATCCGCAGCCAGAGGATTACGTAGAACAGCGCGGTCAACGCCACCGCCGCCAGGAGCAGAATGTACGTCATCCTCCGGTGCGAAACCTTGAACCACTCGGCGCGCAGAGCGTCAAGCATTGGCGGGCCCACCGGTCAGCTCGAAGAAGACATCCTCCAGGCTGGTGCGGATCGGCCGGATCACCGAAGCGTACTGCCCGCCCTCCGCCAACAGCCGGTTAACGGCTTCCCCCTGGTCGCCCGCCCCCTCGATCACCAGCGCCCCATCGGCTAGCGAAACCTGCGACGCCCACGGTGAACTCCGCAAGAGCGCCTCGCTCGCCACCAGGTCCGGCACGCGGATCTCCAGTCGAGTGCGTGTGCCGATCAAGTCTTTCGTCCGTCCCTGCGCCACCACGCGACCCTTTTGAAAGATCGTCACCGCGTCGCAGACCTGCTCCACCTCGTACAGCAGGTGGCTGCAGAGGACGATCGTCCTGCCTTCGGCGGCGAGTTCGGGGATCAGCGCTCGCACCTCACGCGTGCCCTGAGGGTCCAGCCCATTCGTCGGCTCGTCCAGAATAATAAGCTCGGGATCGTTGAGGATTGCGGCGGCGATACCCAACCGCTGCTTCATACCGAGGGAGTAGTTCTTGAACCGCCGGTGCGCGGATTCCGAAAGGTTCACCCGCTCCAGCACGCGCTCGATCGTCCCGGCAGTCGGTCCGGGTGTGTACTTCGCCAGAAGTTTCAAGTTATCCCGCCCGGAGAGGTAGGGCACGAAGGCTGGCGTTTCCACCACGGCTCCGACCCTCTTGAGGAGCGCCGAAGAGTCCTCTTTGAGCGGGCGCCCGAACAGCCGGACCTCCCCCCGGTCTGGCCGTGCCAGGCCCAGCAGCATCCGTACGGTGGTCGATTTTCCGGAGCCGTTGGGCCCGAGCGCGCCATAGACTCGGCCTCGCTCCACCACCAGGTCCACCTCGTCAACGGCCACAACCTCGCCGTACGCCTTGCGCAGCCCGCGAGCCTCGATGACGTAGTCAGGCACGCGCCGCTCCCAGGGTTTGGCTTGTCACTTGCGCGAGGGCGTCTTCGCCGCTGCTTTCAGATCGTGCTCCAACAGCTTGAAGTCCTCTTCCGGGATCTCGTGCAGGTTGCCCTGGTAGGCGAGAGTCCAGTTGGCCCGCGGCCATTTCCGTGTCCACTGGAAGCGGTCGTGGTAGGGCTCCGCATCCAGCCAGTGCTCCTCTTCCGGGGTGACCACTGGCTCGATATCGGCGCGGTATGGGTAGAGCTCGTCCGGCTTCTTGGAGTTGTGCCAGATGCGTGTCCGCTCCTCGGCTACGTTGGAAGTGACCCGCGCGATCGCGCCGAACTGCTTCTTTCCCGTGATGTAGAACGCCAGCAGGTCGCCCGGCACAATCTTGTGCGCCATCACCCGGCGCGTGCTCTTGAAACCCTGCCGCGTGAAACCCATCTCACGCGTCTTCTCGAACACTTCCGGTCCGCCGACAACAATCCAGTAGCGTGGCATATCTCCTCCAATGCTGACAGCCGAACGGGAAAGACCCGGGACGGTTTGGTAGCCGTCCCATCATATTCGCTCACTTCGCGCACCGCTGGCCCCTGCGCTCGCTCACGGTGTGGAGACCAGCCTCGGCGCCCAGTTCTGCGTGTTGCCCCGCACCAGCACGTCCGGCGGCAGCGTCTCCACCGTCGCCTCCGCCAGTCGAAGCGCGTCAGCCACACGCTGGATTCCAAGCGCGCGAACCGCCGATAGTCCGTCGCCCCCGATAAGCACCGGCGCGATATACGCCCACACCTCATCGACATGCCCGTCGGCGAGCAGCGAACTGAGGAGGGTCCCGCCGCCCTCCACCCAGATCGAACCGATGTTGCGCTGCCCGAGAACGGCTAACAGCGCGTTGACGTTCACCCCGCTCTCGTCCGACTCGCATTCGATAAGCTTCGCCCCCCGCAGAGTCATTTCGCGCTTCCATTCGCCTGGCGCGCTCGCAGCAGTGGCAACGAAAACGGTGCCTGGCTGTCCGAAGATTGCTGAATCCGGCGGTGTCCTCCCCCGCGAGTCGAGCACGATGCGCACCGGCTGCCGCTCTGCGAGTACTCCGCCGGGCCTCGCCGTCAGCGCCGGATCGTCGGCCAGCACGGTGCCGCTCCCCACCATCACGGCGTCCACCCAAGCGCGCTGCTGGTGCGAATGCTCACGCGCGCCGCTGCCCGTTATCCACTTCGAATCTCCACTCGCCGTCGCTGTTCGTCCGTCCAGGCTGACGGCGAACTTGGCCAAAACATACGGCAGCCCCAATTGCGCATGCTTCAGGTACGGGCGGATGAGCTGTAACGCCTCGCTCGCGCCATCCCCGATTTCCACCGCGATGCCCGCCTCGCGGAGCACGGCCACCCCTCGCCCTGAGACCCGTCGGTCCGGGTCAAGCATCGCCACCACAACGCGCGCGACGCCGGCCTCGACAATCGCCTGCGCGCACGGCGCTGTTCTCTTCCCTTCGAAAGCCACGCACGGCTCGAGCGTGACGTACAGCGTGCAGCCACGAGCATCCACGCCTGCTAAAGCCGTCGACTCCGCGTGTGGCCCGCCCGGCGGTGCGGTTGCACCGCGCGACACGACGCGACCATCTTCGACCAGCACCGCGCCAACCCATGGGTTCGAAACCGTCCGACCTCGCACGGATTGCGCCGACTCCAGCGCGAGCTTCATGAACGGAGAGGTCTGCACGCCCGTAGCTTAGCCGGTGCTACCTGGCGATGAGCGGCGCGCCGCCCAGGTGGGCGCCCGCATCCACGATGAGGATCTCGCCCGTAATCAGATCTGCGCCTTCGACAAACCAGACTGCCGCCTGGGCCATGTCCTCAGGCGTGCCGGCTTTCCGCAGCGGGGTGTTCC
>JBDSEP010000355.1:0-3980 GCA_039919985.1 Tepidiformaceae bacterium
TTCGACCGAGCGTTCCTTACCGGCGTTGAGGATGTAACGCAGATCGTGCTCGTTCGGCATGGCCAGCAGTACGTGCCCGATTGGCGCAACGGCCCGGTGGGCGACACGGTGGACCCGGAGCTCAGCGAGGACGGCGTAGAGCAGGCCCGGCTGGTGGGCGAGCGGTTCTCCACGGAACGCGTGGATGTTGTGTACGCCAGCCCCCTGAAGCGTGCCTTCGAGACGGGCCGCCAGATCGCACGCCACCACCGGCTGGAGCCGAAGGTTGTGCACGACCTTCGCGAAGTAGAGGTCTTTCGAGATATACCTGCGGACCAGCCAGCGGTGGAATTCGTGGGCGAAGAGCTTCTCGCCGGCATTCGCGAACGGATGATCCGCGAGGGCTCGTGGGACGTCTACCCGTACTCCGAATCAAGCCACGACTTTCGCAAGCGAACGGTCAACGCAATCGAAGGGATCATCGCCGCGAATGAGGGGAAGCGCGTGGTGGTGGCCTGCCACGGAGGTGTAATCAACGCCTACGTGGCGCACATCATCGGCGTCTCGAAGGACATGTTCTTTCGCCCGGCACACACCTCGGTGAGCATCGTCTATTCGGGCCACGGCGTACGGGCGCTGCAATCGCTAAACGATGTGAGCCACCTTGCCACTCCGGAGCGCAGCTTCCTCAGTCATTGAGGGTAGCCAGCGGCCCGAGGGAGAAGTTTTCGGCAAGCGTCTCGAGGGCCAGCGGTAGCGGGGGGCGCAGCGCGGTGCCCGCGAAGGCATCCGCGACGGCGCGTGCCACCGCACCCGACCGACGGTAGTGGCGACCGCCCCCGAGGGCGAAGAGTTCGGCGCAGAGCCTGGTGGATTCCTGGCTGACGTAGGTCTTCGTGCGGAGCACGCGAGCGGCGTATTCCGGGCCTGCCCCAGGGCGCCATCGGGCGGCGGTCTCGAGCAGATAAGCGCGCAGAGATTCATATCGCATCACGGCATCGGAGAGGCGCACGCGCATGGCGGGACCGGCGGGTACGGGGTCGCCGAGCGCCCGGATGACCGCGGCTGCGCACCCTAGAGGGATGGCTGCGAAGAGGCAGAACCAGTACTGCAAAGGCTGGACGGTGGCGAGGAAGTTTGGGAAACCAAACATGAACTCCGCGGCGGCGGAGTCATAGCGCACGGTCTGGCTTTCGGTGGAGCGCATCCCGAAGCCGTCCCAGTCGGCCAAGATTTCGACCCCCTGGGCAGCGGTAGGGACGAAGAAGAACTCCACGATGCCGGCGCCAGGCAGGTCCTCCTGCGCGACCTTTGCGGTGGAGAAAAAGTAGTCCGCGTTGCGACCAGAGGAGGCGAGGATTTTCTCGCCGCTGATGCGGAAGCTACCATCGCTCTTCGAGGCGAGAGTTTTGGTGGCGTCCAGGGCACCGCCGGCGCCCCGCTCCGAGTTGCAGGCGGCGTAGAGCTTGCCTGCGGCGAAGTCGGCGGCCATGCGTTCCCGTTGGAAGGCCCACGTGGCCGTGTGCTCGGGTGGTGGCGTTACGGCGCTACCGTAGATGCCGGCGAGCCCCAGCGGCATGGCGAGCAGCAGCGCGGTGGAGGGAGAGGCGCTGGCCACCGCTTCGATGGCCCGCACGGCGTCGACGAGGCTCGCGCCTTCGCCGCCGAGTTCTTTCGAAAAGGGCATGGTGGGGATGCGAGCGGCTCGCAGCTCCGCGACGTTCTCCGAGGGGTAGATCTCGGGGTCCCGACTGTCGCGCTCGGCTAAACGCGGGAGCAATTCCTGAAGGTCAGCGAAGGCCATGACACCACCTCGGCTCAGAAAACGAGCCCGGCGTGGAGTGTACAGAATGCGAACGCGGCGCGTTTCGGGGGTGGCGCGTAGAATCCGGCGCACCGCACTCCGCTCGCATGGCGTCGGAGTGAACGACGAAGAACAACTACGAAGACAGAGGGACTCACCATGGCCGTCGCCGATTTTTCACTTGCTGGCAAGGTTGCCATTGTCACCGGAGGTAGCCGCGGAATTGGCCGCTCCATCGCGGTCGGGCTCGCTGAGGCGGGCGCGGACGTCTGCGTGGCAGCGCGCAAGCCGGAGGCTCTGGAGGAGACGCTGGCAGCGATAGCGGCCACCGGACGACGAGGGATTGCCGTGCCCACCAACGTGCGCGATATGGCCGCCCTGCAGAACCTGGTGGATGAGACGAAGAAGCAGCTCGGGCGGATTGACGTGCTGATCAACAACGCTGGCGCGAACCCCGCCTTCGGACCGATCCATGACCTCGAAGAGCGCTCCTTCGACATGGTGATGACGACGAACGTGAAGGCCGTCTTCATGCTCAGCAAGATGGTGCGCGAGGCGATCCTGGAGCACGGCGAGGGCGGTACGATCGTGAACGTCAGCTCGACTGGCGGGCTGCGCGCCTCGGTAGGGCTGGGAGGCTATTCGGTCTCGAAGGCGGCGGTGATCATGCTCACCCAGGTGTGCGCGAAAGAGTGGGGCGTTGACGGAATCCGCGTGAACTGCATTGCCCCGGGATTGATCAAGACGGAGTTCTCGCGGGCCCTCTGGGAGAACGACGCTATCCTCAAGAACTCAGTCCAGGGCGGAGCGTTGAAGCGCATTGGCGACGTCGATGAGATGGCGGGGGCAGCGATCTACTTCGCGAGCCCCGCTTCTTCTTTCACCACCGGCCAGACACTTGTGCTGGACGGCGGCGGCCTGGCCTAAGTCTCCAGCGCATGCCAGACATGCTCGTGCGCCTTTACGCGCTCCCCACGTCAGCGGCAGAGGGCGCGCGCCTTGCCACCGAGGGGGTGCGCGCTGCCGGCGGGCGGAGAGCCTTGAGCGGGGGGCCATCCTGCGGTTTGTGCGCGAGCACTTCCCGGCGTGGGAGGATGAGGTGGCGACGGCCTTCGCACGAGTTCCGCCAACGCTCTTCATCAGCATCGAGAGTGGCGAGGTGACGGGATTCGCGGCGTACAACGTGACGCGGCCAGACTTCTTTGGGCCCACAGGCGTACTGAAGAGTGAGCGCGGGCGCGGAATCGGGCGCATTTTGCTGCTCCAGGCCCTGCAGGCGCTCGCCGCCGAGGGCTACGCCTACGCGATCATCGGCGAGGTGGGGCCGGCAGCCTTCTACGAGAAGACGGTCGGTGCCACGCTCATCGCTGGTAGTGAACTGGGCGTCTACCGCGATAAGCTGCGAAGCGAGGCTGCCCACGAATGATCATCCTGCGCCCGATCCTTCGCATCCTGCTGGGACTTGTCCGGCTGCTCCTGACGCTGGGGCGAAAGACCGTGAAGCTGACGCTTCTTGGCGCCGCCGCTGGTGCGCTGCTTATGGCCCTCGATGCGCTGCTGCTCGATTCCGAAGAGGATCGGCGCTAGCGACTCACGTGCTCTCTGGCACGACCTTCGACCGCGGCTTTGGACCAGTTGGACCCTGACGATGGGCCTAACGGTCGCCGAAAGCCCCTCCTGTGCGACATACGATGGTCCCAAGAGAACATCAGGAGGAACGAAATGAAACGCAGGACCCTGGATATCATCTTTTCCGCAGGGGGCGTGTTGCTTGCAGCGCTTCTCGTCGTGCTCGGCTTCGTGTTGGCCGACCAGCAGAGCTTCGCCAAGGACTACGTGAAGGGCGAACTGGGCGCGCAACGGATCACCTTCGCAACGGCGGAGAATCTGAAGGAAGAAGAGAAGACCTGGAAGCCCGGGTCAGTCTGCCTCGTGGAAAACGCGGGCAAAGTGATGGAGACCGGCAAGCAGGCGGAATGCTACGCGAAGTACTTCATCGCCTTCCACATGACCACCTCCGCAACAACGGCCGGCTTCCCCGGCGAAACCTACGCGACGCTCGGGCCAATACGCACCGACCTTACCGCCCAGGTGAAGGCAGCGAAGGATAGCGGCAACACGGCCGCCGCCGAAGCCGCACAGAAGAAGCTCGATTCCGCCACGTCGCTGCGAAGCACGATGCAAACCGGCGAGACCC
>JBDSEP010000284.1:0-5359 GCA_039919985.1 Tepidiformaceae bacterium
GTCGAGAGCCAATCGCCGTCTGCCCGCGGTCTGGTCTCGACCTGCATGCAGCTTTCGCCGGGGCTCGCGCTGGCAACCTGCTCGAGGAAGTCGTTCGGCACCCGGCTGTCCGCGTCCAGCACTCCGACAAGGTCATACGCGCGCTGCAGATGGGAAATGCCAGCAAGGATCGCTTGCGATTTTCCCGGGGCGCCCGTCTCCAGTTCGAGGACGGCGGCGCCTCGCCGCTGCGCCACCGAAGCCGTTCCGTCCGTGCAGTTGTGGGCCACGACGAGGATGTCCGTGAGGTCCGCGGGGTAGGTCTGGGCCGCCAGGTCCGCGATTATCCCCTCGAGCACGGCCTCTTCGTTGCGGGCACAGATGATCAATGCGAAGCGAGGCGTGGCGACCTGCATCGGTCGCGGGCGCTTACGTTGGCCGAGAAGCGTGATTGCCGACTGGTAGAGCGAGATCGCGATCCATACGGGCTGGGCGGCTATCAGAAGCAGTCGTCCGGCGCGGAGGATTAGTGCCATCGCCTGAGAGTATGGGACGACCACCGCTTTCGCGCCTCAACGAAAGAGGGATGGCGTTCGCCATCCCTCTTTGTACTAACTGTGTTGCGTCTCCGCTATCCGCGCGGTAACCCGAGCCCGCGGGTGGCGATGATGCCCTTCTGGATTTCGGTGGTACCACCGGCGATGGTCGAGCTCACGGCCTGCATGTAGCCCATGGCGCTACGGTTCTTGACGTTCCCGTGCATCCCGTAAAGGTGCATCGAGAGGTTAGCGATGCGCTGCGAAAGCTCACTGCTGAACATTTTGCACATGCTCGCTTCGTAGTTCGGGATCTTCCCCGAGACCTGCATGCTCACCACGCGGTAGCTGAGCATCTTCGCTACTTCGCATTCGATCCAGCGGTCAACGAACTCGGCCTTCACCTTTGGGTTGCGCTCGAAGGAGACTTCGCTGTTCTCCGCTTTCGATTGCTTGATTAGCCCCTCGAGCGCCTTTCTCACGCCGATGGCGCTACCGATGGAACTGCGTTCGAAATCCAGCGTGGTGGTGCCGACGTACCAGCCGCGGTTCTCTTCGCCAATGCGGTTCGCCACCGGGACGCGGACGTCCTCGAAGAACACCTCGTTGAAGGTCTGCGTCCCGGCTAGCGTCGTAAGCGGACGAACGGTTACGCCGGGGCTCTTCATGTCCACGAGCACATAGGTGATGCCGCGATGCTTCGGTGCGTCAGGATCGGTCCGCACCAGCATGTACATCCAGTCCGCGTACTGGGCACCAGTCGTCCAGATCTTCTGGCCGTTGATCACATAGTCGTCTCCGTCGCGCACTCCGCGCGTCTGCAGGCTGGCGAGGTCGCTGCCGGCGCCCGGTTCGCTGTAGCCCTGGCACCAGATGACTTCTCCTCGCAAGATCCGCCCCAGGTGGTGCGACTTCTGCTCCTCGGTGCCATGTTCGATGATCGTCGGGCCGATCATCATCACGCCGAACCCACCCAAATTGCCGGGGACGCCAGACTCCGCGAATTCCTCGTTCATCACGAACTGGTCGACCACGGACATATCCGCGCCGCCGTACTTCGTGGGCCAGGAAGGGGCGATCCAGCCCTTCTTGACCACTTTATCGCGCCACTCTTTGATTGCCCCCATGCGGCCGAAGAGCGAATTCTCGCCCTGTTCCCCCCCGGCCTTGAGCGCTTCGGGGGCCTCCGTGGTGATGAACTGGCGAACTTCCTCGCGCCAGGCGGCCTCTCGTTCGGTATCTCCAAGACTGATCGTCATAGCTGATCCTGCTTTCCCATAGAACGTTGTGCCTGCGAATTGTGACTCACGCCCGCAGGTTCGGCAACCGAACGCCATTCGAACTCCGGTTAGTGTGTCCGTTCTCCTGCTATCCTCTTCCTATGCCTCGCTCCTCATCCGCCGCCCGCAGCCCCTGGCAAGAACGCTGGGAGGAGATTCGGCCCGCGCCGCTCCGGAACGTCGAGCAAGTTCTTCCGGGCCTCTTCCAAGTGCCGACGCGTGGCTCGCGCGCTTACCTGCTGGTCGATGGCCGCGACATCACGCTGATTGACACCGGCAGCACGGGCTCTGGGTCGCGGATCCTCGAGGCTGTCCAGGAGATTGGGCGTTCACCGGACGACATAAAGACCATCGTGATCACTCACTGCCACTTGGATCACGTTGGTGGCCTTCCGGAGCTCCAAGAGTGGATTCCTGCTCGCACGGGCGTGCACCTGGCCGAAGCGCCGCACGTTGAGAGCGAGTCGCCGCTGCCTAATCCGTTCATGCATCCACTACTCGCTCGCATCTGCGAGCCCTACCTGCTGCGGAACGACCCGGGCGCCGCGCGTGTGGACGTCTACCTGAACGATGGCGACGAACTCCCAGTGCTCGGCGGGATGCGCGTGGTGCACGCGCCTGGCCACACCGCTGGCAGCATCTCACTCCACTTTCCCAATCGTGGCGTGTTGCTGGTTGGCGATGCGATGCAGTTCAAGTTCGGCCGACTCATGCTCCCCAGCCGCCTCTTCACCCAGGACATGGAGGAGGCCACCGACTCCGTCCGCAAACTCGCCAGCCTCGATTTCGAAACTCTCTGCTTTAGCCACTTCCGGCCCATAGTCACCGGGGCAGACGCGCGAGTCCGCGAGTTCGCCCGGACGCTTGGAGTTGCGCGTGAAGACGCTAGCTGATGCGCGTTGCTCGCCCGGCCGGCGGTTCGACCACGAGAGCGGGGCATGAGTTCTACAGACGAGTCGCCGGCTGAGCCGCTCCGCTTCGCCGACATCCTGACTACCGCCTCAGCCGCGGCAAACTACCTCGGCGAATCGCGGGTGGTCGCCCATCACTTGCTCTACGGCATCACCATCCTTCGCGGCGAGATGACACTTGAGGACCTCGGCCGGGCGATCTCGCCGCTTGTGCGCCGCACACCTCCGGGTATGGGTAGCAGCGTAGACCCGCGCGTCCGTGACCTGGCCCAGCGCTGGTTCGCCGATCTCGGCTCAAACACCGAGGCGACCCTCACGGAAGATGGGCTGCGAAGTCTGCAGGACGAACTGCGGCTCCTCACAGTCTCTCAAACGGAACTGGCGGGTCCGCCAGTTTGAATCCAGCGGTGAGCGGCCACATAGTCAGGGGATATGGACCTGGCACTCTGCGCTGCTGGTCTGGTTCTCGGGGCGTCCTTCGGGTGGTTCGCCGCTGGCTACCAGTATTTGCTCTATCGTGAGCCCGAATTTCGGGAAGGCCGCATGGCGGGCCGCCGGCTCTTGGCCGCTCGGATTCTGCTGGCGGTCGCGGCCGGGGGTACCTCAGCCCTCGCCCTCCGCCCGGACCACTACGGCCTCGGACCGGCGCTCCTCACGGCGCTTTTTTCACTCTCGCTTGTCGTCCTCGCAAGCACAGACTTCGAGCGCAAGCGCCTGCCAAACAGGCTGATGTACCCCACGATTGTGCTGGCCGCGGCGTTCTGCTGGGCGTGGCCTGATCGGGATATTGAGCAGGTTATCGCCGGTGCGGCGGTGGCGGTCGGTACGGCGGTCGCGATGCTCGCCTTCGGCGTGCTCACTGGCCTACTGCTGCGCATTCGGGCCACAGCATTCGGCCTTGGTGACGTCAAGCTGATCATCCTGCTCGGCCTGCTTTGCGGGTGGCCAGCGTTCTTCCCGGCGCTTCTCTACGGGGTGCTGGCCGCAGGCGCTGTGAGCGTGGCTTTGATTCTGCAGGGCCGCGCGAAGACCGTCTTCAGCTACGGACCCTACCTGATCGCTGGCGGGCTGCTCGTGATGCTCTGGTGGCCGAGGCCCTTCGCCTGAATCGCTTCCCGCCCACCCACCAGCGCGGGCGTCGTTCTGATTGCTGGCGCACGACGCTGCCTAGAAAGCATCTTTCATCTGGATCACCGCCGGTCCCCCGATGACCATCATGATCGATGGAAAGATGAAGAAGACGAGCGGGAAGACCATCTTGATTGGGGCCTTAAACGCCTGCTCCTCGGCCCGCTGCCTGCGCTTCACGCGAATCACTTCCGTCTGCACCCGAATGACGCCGCCGATGGAGATACCCATGCTCTCCGCCTGGATGATCGCATTCACCAGCGAGCGCAACTCTTCGACGCCCGTGCGGTCGGTCATATCGAGGAACGCCTCCCGCCGGGAGCGGCCCATCGTAATTTCGCGCATCGTTCGTGTCAGCTCTTCACCGAACGGGCCATGCACCTTTTCGATAACGCGGTTGAACGCAGCGTCGATTCCGAGGCCCGCTTCGACTGACGCGGTGATAAGGTCGAAGGCGTCCGGCAGTGCTCGCCAGATCTCCTTGCGGCGACGTTTCACTTTGCCCATCAGCCAAATTCTCGGACCGTAGATGGAGAAGCCGGCCATCACTGCGAAGGTGAAGAGTAGTTTTATGCCGGTCGCGCCGGTGCTTGCCATGTACAGCGTGGCTGCCATCGGCAGCACCCCGACGATGATGCCCACAACGAGGATGAATTGGCCCGGCTTGAACTTAAGTCCAGCCTGCGCGATCGAGCCCTCAAGACGGTCGGACATTGATGACGGGAGCATGCGCGCGACGCGTCGGACGACTGAACGGGTAATTGGCGCGATTACACGGGCCATGAACGCCGCGTCGGGGTCCGGCAGCGCTTCCCTCGTTGGCCGCGTGTACCGGAGTCCACCGAGCCTCGTGTCCATCGCCCCGCTCGCGGGCTGATGGAGGAATCCGAAGACCACAAGCGTGACCGTCACGAACGTGCTGAAGGCGACCAGAAGTTCCATTTGGTTATACCTCGATGTTCACAATTTTTGAGATGACGAAGAAGCCGATGCCTTCCAACACGAGTCCGGCGGTGAGCATCATTCGACCCAGGGGGTCGGTGAAGAGCAGTGAAGTAAATGAAGGACTGATGATCATAAAGGCGGCGAACAGTCCGAACGGGATACCGCCGATGACGTACCCGGTGAGCCGCTGCTGCGAGGTCAGCGTCCGGATCTCCCCGCGAATGCGCTCACGCTCGCGCATCGTCATTGCAACGTTGTCCAGGATTTCGCCAAGGTTTCCGCCCACTCCGCGCTGGATCATGATGGCCGTAATCACAATATCAAAGTCCGGGCTTCCGACGCGGTCGTTCAGGGCCTGGAGCGCACCTTCGATGCTGGCACCCATGGCCGTGTCTCGCAGCGTGCGCCGGATCTCCACTGAGAGCGGAGAAGGCACCTGATCTGCGCTCGTCTCCAGGGACTGGATCAGGCCGAAGCCGGCTCGCAGCCCGCTCGAAAGCATCTGCAACATCTCTACGAGTTGCGCCTCGAGCTTGCGGCGGCGACTCCCCATTCGGCGCTTCACCCAGAAGCCGACGGC
>JBDSEP010000243.1:0-10767 GCA_039919985.1 Tepidiformaceae bacterium
AGTTCCCACTCGACCGGCCCATGCCGCTGGACCTCATCGCGCGGATCGTGACGTTTCGGATGACAGAGCAGGGGTGATGGGCAGCGCCGAGCGTCCGCCCGGCGCGAGCGTGAAGCACGAACAGAAGTGCTCCCGGTTCCGAGAGCCTTTCGCCACAGCCCCGCACCGTCACTGGGCGAGGAGCATCGGTTCCTTCTCTGCGTCTTCGCTCTCGCTGGAGCGGCTGCGGAAGGTGAAGTTGCCGTCGTCGAAATCCACGACGACGCATTGGCCGTCATGGAATTCGCCGGAGAGAATGCGCCGCGCGAGTTCGTTCTCGATTCGGCGCTGGACGGTGCGGCGCAGCGGCCTCGCGCCGTAGGCGGGATCGTAGCCTTCCTCAACCACGTGGTCCTTGGCCAGCGGCGTCAGTTCGAAATCGATGTCGCGGTCGGACATGCGCTGCCGGACCTCGGCCACGAGGAGATCGACGATCTTGCGGAGCTCCTCGCGGGTGAGGGGCTCGAAGATGATGATCTCATCGATGCGGTTGAGGAACTCAGGACGGAAGTGTTCGCGGAGCGCCTTTTCAACAGACTCCTTCAGTGTCTCGTGAGCGGTCATGGACTCGCTGCGCTTGGTGAAGCCGAAGCTTTCGCGCTCCTGGATGCCGGTGCCGAGGTTGCTCGTCATGATGACCACCGTGTTGCGGAAGTCCACGGTGCGGCCGTGGCCGTCCGTCAGGCGTCCATCGTCCAACAGCTGGAGGAGGGTGTTGAAGACGTCTGGATGTGCCTTCTCCACCTCATCGAAGAGGATGACGCGGTAGGGCCGGCGCCGCACGGCCTCAGTCAGTCCGCCCCCTTCGTCGTACCCGATGTAGCCGGGAGGAGAGCCGATCAGCCGACTGACGGTGTGGGGCTCTTGAAACTCCGACATATCGAAGCGAATCATGGCGTCTTCGTCGTCGAAGAGGTATTCAGCGAGCGCCTTGGCCAGCTCCGTTTTGCCGACGCCGGTGGGGCCAAGGAAGATGAACGAGCCGATGGGACGCGTGGGATCCTTCAGGCCGGCGCGCGCTCGGCGGATAGCGTCGCTGACGGCGACGATCGCCTCTTCCTGTCCGATGACGCGCTGGTGGAGTTCCTCCTCCATCTTCAGTAGCTTCTCGCCCTCGGTCTCCTCCAGTTTGGAAACGGGGATGCCAGTCATCTGGCCGATGAGTTTTGCGATGTCCTCGGCGGTCACTCGCATATCGATGTTGTGCTCGGCTGCCCACTCCTCGCGGCGCTGGGAATACTCCTGTTGTAGTCCGATGAGCTCCTGCTTGATGCGCGCGGAGGCTTCGTAGTCCTCCTTTTGGACGGCGGCGTCGGCCTCGTCGTTCAGCTCTTCGAGCCGGCGCTGGAGGTCGCGGACGTTATCCGGCATCGCCTGGGCGTCGATGACGTGCTTGCTAGCGGCTTCGTCGATCAGGTCGATCGCTTTGTCCGGGAGACGGCGTTCGGTCATATAGCGGAAGGAGAGGCGCGCTGCGGCCTCGATCGCTTCCTCGCTGATCTCGACCTTGTGGTGAGCTTCGTAGCGCGGGCGGAGGCCTTTGAGGATGGCGATCGTGTCCTCGACTGTGGGCTCGTCGATGTAGACGGGGGCGAAGCGGCGCTCGAGTGCCGGGTCCTTCTCGATGCGGGTGCGATATTCGTCCAGCGTAGTGGCACCGATGGCGTGGAGTTCGCCGCGGGCGAGGGCGGGCTTCATGAGGTTGCTGGCGTCGATTGCACCGTCCGCACCGCCGGCCCCCATCACCGTATGCAGTTCGTCGATGAACAGGATGACTTCGCCGGCGGCCTGCTTCACCTCCTCCATTACGGCCTTGAGGCGTTCTTCGAACTCTCCACGAAATTTGGAGCCGGCGACGAGCGCGCCCATGTCGAGCGCAAGCACACGTTTATCCTTGAGGTTCTCCGGGACATCGCCGGCGACGATGCGCTGGGCCAGGCCCTCGACGATGGCGGTCTTGCCAACGCCCGCTTCGCCGATGATCACGGGGTTGTTCTTGGAACGGCGGTTGAGAATCTGCATCACGCGGCGCACTTCGATATCGCGGCCGATGACCGGGTCGAGCTTGCCATCGCGGGCGAGCGCCGTGAGGTCGGTGGAGTACTTCTCGAGGCTCTGGTAGCTGCTCTCGGCGTTAGGACTGGAGACACGAGCCTTGCCGCGCACCTCCTGGAGCGCGCGATAGATCTTCTCTTTCGTGACGTTGAACTCAGCCAGCAGTTTGGTGGAGCCGCTCTCTTCATTATCGGCAATGGCGATCAGCAGGTGCTCGACGCCTACGTAGTCGTCCTTCAGCCGTTCGGCCTCGGCGTTGGCGACCTCCAGCATGCGGACGACTTCGGGGGTGGTGTAGATCTGCACCACGTCGTACTGAAGCTTCGGGAGGTCGCTGAGAACCTTGCCTACGCGCGCCCGGAGCGCCGACATGTTCACGTCGAGCTTCTTGAGGATGGCCTCGGCGAGACCCGCCTCGTTGGAAACGAGGGCAGCGAGAACGTGGGGGACGCCCCACTGGCTGTTGCGCTGCTGGCGCACAATTTCCTGGGAATCGGCAAGCACCTTCTGTGCCTGCTCGGTGAATCGGTCCTGTCGCATCATGTTTTGAGTCCTAAGTCCTGAGTCCTGAGTCCCGGTACGGAGCCGGGAGGCGGGTGGAGCGCAGGCGATCGACTTCGCCTTGCATGAAGATGAGCTGCTGTTGGAGGGCCGTGATCTGTTCGGTCATCTTGAACATGATCTCGGCGCCGGCGAGGTTCACGCCGAACTCTTCCATCCAGCGCTGAATCTGGCGGATGCGCTGGATGTCGGAGTTGGAGTACATGCGGATATTGCCAACGGTGCGCTTGGGCTCCAGCAGGCCGGCGCGTTCGTAGTAGCGGAGGGTTTGCTGGTGGACACCGACAAGGCGCGCAGCGATGGAGATGACGTAGCAGGGGTCGTCGTCTGCGACGCCGGTGGAATTGTGTGGTGCGTTTCGTGCCATCTACCAGTCGCCTCCTTTCAGGCTTTCGCGTGCTGCGTTTGGAGGTCGCGGAGGGCCTCGAGGTGGGTTAGTTCATCGGGCGAGAGGCGGTCTGGCGTCTGCACTTTGACGCGCACGTAGAGGTCGCCGCGGCCCTGGCCGCCGAGGACCGGCATGCCTTTGCCCGCGAGGCGAATCTGGCGGCCGTTCTGAGTGAGTTCAGGGATACGGAGCGCGACGCCCCGCTCCATGGTGCTGACGGCGACTTCGCCGCCCAGGATGCAATCGAGGTAGGGCACGGTGACATCGGTGTAGAGGTCGTCTCCTCTGCGTTCGAAGCGTCCGTGGGGGAGGACGGAGACGACGAGGTAGAGGTCTCCGCTGGGCCCCGCCCCGCTTCCCTGGCGGCCTTCGCCAGCGACACGTACGCGAGAGCCAGTCTTGACGCCAGCAGGAACCTTGACCTCCAGCCGCTTGGGCTTGACCAACTGACCCGCGCCATCGCAGTTATGGCAGACGGCACCGGCCACCTCGCCAGTTCCGCCGCAGACGCGGCAGAGCTCGGAAGCTTGGAGGGTAAGGACGCGGGCCGTGCCGTGGAAGGCCTCATCGAGCGTAACCTCGACCGGGGTTTCGATATCCTGGCCGCGGCGATTGGATGGCTGGGCGCGGGGGCCGCCGCGTTCGCGCCGAAAGATGCTATCGAAAATCGAGCCGAAATCGCCGTTAGCATCCACCTGTGGGCCGCCGTTGCGGGCCCACGAGCCGGCCGACTGGCGCTTCTGCTGCTCCTCCAGCTGGTCCGCCATCTCCCAGCGGTCGCCATACTTGTCATACTTCTTCCGCTTCTCCGCATCGGAGAGCACTTCGTGGGCGGCGTTGATCTCCTTGAAGCGTGACTCGGAGGCGCGGTCGTTGGGGTTCACGTCCGGATGGTGCTTTCGGGCGAGCTTACGGTAGGCGCTGCGGATTTCCTTATCGGTTGCGCCGCGCGCTACGCCGAGCGCGTCGTAGAAGTTTTTCGCCATGAGCTTAACGTTACCATTTGTCAGCGTAGGTGACAAGCAGAACTGGCTAAACCATGATAAAGAATTTGTCAGAGTTGTTGCATCGCTGGACATGGGGTGGTACGTTCGATCCATCACAACTCAGGAGTTTGCCCCGTGGCCACTACCGTTTCCCGTTGGGACCCCACCTCCGAGATCACAACCATGCGCAACCTCATGGATCGCTTCTTCGATCAGGGGCGGGGGCGTCTCCCGTTCCGCAATGGCGAAGACCTCGGACCTTCCACCCTCGCCCTCGACGTCCTGGAGACGGGCGAAAATTTCGTCGTTAAGGCGGCTGTCCCCGGGATCGACCCGGCTGACGTCGACATTTCGGTCGAAGATGACGTGCTGACGATCAAGGGTGAGTTCGAACAGCACGACGAAGCGAGCGAGGAGAGCTACTTGCGGCGCGAACTGCGCTTTGGCAGCTTCCAGCGCACTCTTCGGCTGCCACCGACCGTGGACGCGGACCGCGCCCAGGCCAAGTTCGAGCACGGCGTGCTCACGCTGACTCTTCCGAAGAAGCCTGAGGCTCGAGCCCGCTCCATCAAGATCACAACGAACGGCGTGATCGACGGGCAAACGACGCCCACTCAAAGCTGAGCGCGCAGAGTTCGCTCGGCACATGCAGAGATGCCCCGGCAAATTGGCCGGGGCATCTCTGTACTATCACCGGGAGGACGGTGGTTAGCTTCCGAACTTCTGGGGGAACTGCTTCGTGATCCCGCCAGCAAGCGTGTTGGCCGTGTGAGGCATGTGACTTGCGGCAAGTCGCAGCTTGTCGAACGCGGTTGGGTCCTTGGCTGCCTGGGCGTCGATCGCGGCGAAGAGCGTGGCAACGTGGGGCGTCAACTCGTCGGCGACGGCCTGCTTCGGCAGGTTCGGGTTGGCGGAGGCGATGAACGCTCCAAAGTCTGCGCGGTAGCCGTCGAGGTCCTTTCGGGCCTTCTCGACTTTGGCGTCATCCTTGGTGGCCTTACCCGTGGTGTAATCCACGAAGAAGCCGATGTGCTTGCGCCAGAGGTCGAGGAAGGCCTTGCCAGCGTCGGCGCCGTAGACGGATTCAATCGACTTCGAAAGGTCGACCGAGTTCGCGTCGAGAGCCTTGGCAGCTGCCATGAATTCGTCGTTCCGGCCACCGAGGGCCGCGCCAGTCGCTGTGCCGGCGAGGAAGACGTGTTCCTGGAGTTGGGCGGTCAGGCCCGAGCGCAAAGCGGAACCGGGTCCCGAGACGTTGCCCTTGAACTTGTCCGGGAACTGCTTGGCGATGCCGCCAGCGAGCGTCTCCGCGGTGTGCGGCATATGAGCGGCTGCGGCGCGCAGCTTGTCGAAGGCGGCCGGGTCCTTCGCGGCCTGCGCATCGATGGCGGCGAAGAGCGTCTCCACGTGAGGCTTCAGCTCATCGGCGACGGCCTGCTTCGGCAGGTTCGGATTCGCGGAGGCGATGAACGCGCCGAAGTCAGCGCGATAGCCATCGAGGTCGGTGCGGGCCTTCTCCACCTTCGCGGTGTCGTTGGTGGCCTTGCCGGTGGTGTAATCGACGAAGAAGCCGATGTGCTTGCGCCAGAGGTCGAGGAAGGCCTTGCCGGCATCAGCGCCGTAGACCGATTCGATCGACTTAGAGAGGTCGACGGAGTTGGCGTCGAGCGACTTACCGGCCGCGGCGAACTCTTCTGCGCGGCCGCCGAGGGCGGCCCCGGTGGCGGTGCCGGCGAGGTAGACGTGCTCCTGGAGCTGGGCGGTGAGGAGTGCGCGGAGGTTGGCAGCCCCGCTATCCGTGGCGAGCGTTGCGGCTGCCCCGCCGGTGGGGGAAGCGGCGCCGCCTGGGGCGGTGGTGGCGGCCTGCGTCTGGACGGCAGGGGTGGACTTGGGCGTATCGTCATCGCCGCCGCAGGCGCCGATAAACATGCCCGTGAGTGCGAGGGAGCCGGTTGCTCCGAGCATCAGTTTGCGAATTCGCGTGTCTTTCAAAGTGATTCTCCTTGTGATGTGGGCGTGGTTGTATGGGCTCGAGCCGACAGATTCGTGTTTAGCTCACATCTACTTCTCCACGCATACCGTTGTGGCGGGAGCAGAAGTAGGTGTACGTACCGGAAGTTGCGAACGTGAAGGAGAATGTCTTCCCCTGTGCGTCCATCTCACCGTTGAATTTGCCGTCTTCCGTGCCAGGTGCGCCGGAAGTAACGGTGTGGAGGATGTCGTCGTTGTTCGTCCAGGTGACCTTTGTGCCGGCTTTCACTTTGAGCGGTGTTGGGTCGAACTTGAACGTCTTGATGCTGACTGCCGTCGCGCCTGCTGCTGCCGGTGACGAGGAGGTAGCCGAAGTGGCATTCGAGGCGCCCGGCGTTACCGCGGGCTTGTCATCACCACCGCAGGCAGCAGTGATGGCGAGCATTGCGGCCGCTGCAGAGGCGATCAGTAGCGGGCGGAAGCGTTTGTGCGAGAGGCGGTTTGTTGTCACGTGAGGTCTTACGCAGCGCTCTGCAAGCCTGATCACGGAAACCGGCGCCGATTGTGACTTCAGGTTCGAGATAAGAGAAAGGCGAGGGAAAGTAGCGACGGCGCGCTAGTCCGGAGAGAGAGGTCGGCGGCGAGAACTCCGTTCGAGGGGCGTGCGCCAAGTACCCGCGTGGCAGTCGTCTCTGGTGGGCGTGCCTATCACTTCACGCTCGCCTTCGCTAGCGACGTGAAGCGCCGCTACGGCTTCGGGCCAGGGCGGATCAGGTATCGAGGCCGTGGGTGGAACCGATGAGGATTTCGCGCAGCATTGGCAAGCTATCGGGCCGGGTGACGACGATGACGGCGTCGCCCGCGGTGAGGCGCGTATCGCCGCTGGGCATGCGCGGCACGCCGCCCGAATCTACCACCAGCGAGATCAGCGATTCTGGGGGAAGGAGCACCTCGCGCACCGAGCGGCCTATGACCGGCGAGGTATCGGGAATGCGCATCTCGATGATCTCCAGCCCGCTGTGCAGTTGGAGCAGGGGGATGATCTCGTGAGTGGGCAGTTCCTGTTCGATTTGTGCGAGCACGGCCTGGGTCGCGGAGATGGTGGTCTCGATGCCACGCTTCTTGAAGAGCTCTTCGTTCTTCGGGTTGTTGATCCGAGCGATGGTGCGGACGACACCTCGTCGGCGGGCAATTTCGCAGATCACCAGGTTGTCTTCGTCGTCGCCGGTGACGGCGCAGATGAGGTCCGCGCGAGAGACCCCGGCCAGATCGAGGGTTGTGGCCTCGCAGCTATCGCCCTGGAGGATATTGCTGCTCAGCTCGTCCGCTATCAGGCCAGCGCGACCGGGGTCGCGTTCGATGACAAGCACTTCGTGGTTGCCGTTGAGAAGTTCCTGGGCGAGGTAGAAGCCAACCTTGCCGCCGCCGCAAACGAGAATGTACACGCTACTTCGCCTCCTGCTGGCCGAGCAGCATGTCGAACATGATTTGCGCGCCGATGCTCGTTGGGCTGAAGGTTTCGAGCCCGAGTTCGTGGAAGATCTGCTCGCGCACGGGGTCGTAGATGCGGCAGAGGACGCGCTTCACGTGGTAGACCTCGCGGGCCATCTGACTGGCGAAGTAGTTGCGATTGTCGCCCTGGGTGACGGCCATGAAGGCATCGGCCTGGAGGATGCCAATCTTTTCGAGAGCCGGGCCATCCATGCCGTTGCCGACTTCGCGGCGGCCGCGAAAGGATTCCGGGAGGCGGCGAAACGCGCTGGGGTTGGTATCGAGGACGGTGACCTGGTGGCCCGCGGCGTCGAGCATTCCGGCGACGCGAGAGCCGACTCGGCCGCAGCCCATGATGATGACATTCATTGCGGATTCCTCACTCGGGATGCCCTGGGGCGGCTGTGGCCGCGGCCTGGCGAACCACCCACACCTGGCAGGTGGCGTTCTTCAGTACGTAAGTCACTGTGCGCCCAAGGCTCGGGGAACCCTGGGGGCGCTCGTACGGCTGCCCGATGAGGATGGCGTCGATCTCGCGGTCGTTCGCTTCATCGACGATCGCCTGGCCGGCGTCGCGCGCCTGGAGAAGTTGGCCGGTGAGGCTGACGCCCTGCTCGTCGGCTAGCTCTTCGGCACGCCGAATGAACTGCTCCCCGCGGCGCGCTTCGCTATCGAGTTCGGCGTTGAGGGGGAGCGAGCGCAAGACTTCAATGACATGGACCACGTAGACGCGACCTTTGCGCGGCTTAACGAGGTTGCAGGCGATGGAAACCGCCTCAAGGCTGGCCGCGGAGTTGGTGATCGCTACGAGGACGTTATGCGGAGTTGCCATGGGCGTGGGCGCGGCACCTCTACTCGAATCTGACTGTGGTGACTAAGGATGTCACTTGTGATCGTCCTGCGCGAACCAGAGGCGGACCGCTCCGTTGAGCACCAATACCACGCCAATCGCCACCCCAATGTTGAAGGTGGTCGACTGACTGAGCATGAAGAGAATCAAGGCGATGCCGAGGACGATGGAAACGACGGAGAAGATGTAGTTGAGGGTTCGCATAAGGAGGGCGAGGGGAGCCATCTCAGGCCCGATTCCATCTTCGGCAATGCTACCCCGCCACGATCGAACAGGGAAAGAGCGATGGGCGAGCACAGGGAGCCGCGCTGCTGGCGTCCGGTTGAGTGTCTGGCTTTGAGAAGGGGCCCTCCCGACGGACGGAAGGGCCTCTCTCTGGTTTGTATTCGAGGCGTCCTCGCGGGCGTTAGACCATGCGGAGCGCGAGCGCCTGCAGAAGATCGAGGTGGATGCCGGGGCCCATCGTCGTCGTCATGGTGACGCTCTTGATGTACTGGCCCTTCGCCTCCTTAGGCCTGGCGGCGTTCACGGCTTCGATGAGCGTCGCCATGTTCTCGCGGATCTTGCTGTCGTCGAAGCTCACTTTGCCGAGCGGGACATGGATGTTGGCGAGGCGGTCGAGCCGGAATTCGACGCGGCCCTGCTTGGCATCCTGGACGGTCTTGGCGATGTCTTCTCCGGCGACAACGGTGCCGGAACGCGGATTCGGCATGAGGCCGCGAGGACCAAGGACGCGACCGAGCCGGCCGACCTTGCCCATCATCTCGCGAGTGGCGATCGCCACGTCGAAATCTGTCCAGCCGCCTTCGATCTGCTTGATCAGGTCATCGCTGCCGACGAAATCGGCGCCGGCGTCGCGGGCGATGCTGGCCGGTTCGCCCTCTGTGAAGACGAGGACACGGAGGACCTTGCCGAGGCCGTGGGGGAGGACCGTGCTGCCCCGAATTTGCTGTTCGGCGTGGCGCGGGTCGAGCCCAGTCTTGATGTGGAGTTCAACGGTTTCGTCGAACTTCGCTGGGTGAATCTCCTTGGCGAGCGTGATCGCTTCGTCTACGGAGTAGAGCTTCGTCTTATCGACCTTCTCGGCGGCTTCGGTGTAGCGCTTTCCCTTGGTTGGCATGACTACACTACCTCGATGCCCATCGAACGGGCGGTGCCTTCGATGATCTTCATGGCCTCTTCAACGCTGTTCGCATTGAGGTCTGGCATCTTCGTCTCGGCGATCTTCTTGAGGTCGCTGACCTTGACTTTGCCGACCTTCGTGAGGCGGGGATTGCCGGACCCCTTGGGGATGCCAGCGGCCTGCCGCAGCATGTCGGCTGCGGGTGGAGTCTTGAGGACGAAGTTGAAGGAGCGGTCTTCGAAGATTGTGATCTGGGCAGGGATAATTTGCCCGGTGAGATTCTGCGTGCGGGCGTTGTAGTCCTTGCAGAACTCCATGATGTTGACGCCGTGTTGGCCGAGCGCCGGGCCAACTGGCGGTGCCGGGTTCGCTTTGCCGGCGGGGAGTTGCAGTGTGACCACTGCGCGGACTTTCTTTGCCACCTAGGGCTCTCCTTGTGTGCTAGCGGCGGGCTCGTTGGCACGCCTCCACGTATTTAGATCGCGAGCGTGGAAGCGCGCGACCGCAATCGCGCCCTGGTAGTGGGCGCGAACTTGGAGTATCGCAGAGGACGGGCGTAACGAGCAAAGTTACGGGGCGAGTAGGTTTGCTCGACTTCCTCACAGACCGCACCACCAATAGCCGGGGCTGGCTGGGTCGCGGAGGAATTCCTCGCCACGGCGCCGTAGACGAGAACGACCGGGAGTGGGCAGGTATACTGCCGGGCGATGACTGCTCCGGCCTCCACCAATGACGCAATCGAACTCGAAGGGGCGTTGATGGTGCTTCGTGCGAACAGCGCAGAGGCAGACCGGAGCGCCGCGCTCCCTGCGGAGAACCTCGCGGCGCTGCGGGCGGCGGGCGCGATGCGCTGGTCGCTCCCACGGGGGCTTGGCGGCGACGAACTCTCCTCGGCACAGAAAGTGGATCTCTGGTCGGCGATGGGCGCCGCCGACCTTTGCACCGTCTGGATCTTCGCGAACTACGACAGCCATATCTGGGACCTCGGCAGCCACGGAGACGAGCCGTTCGCTGGGGCGTGGGAGATTCTTCGCTCAGAGACGGCGTTCTGCGGGACGGTTGCACCAGTCCCGGGCAGCCTGGTGGAGGCTGACGAGGTGGTGATTGACGGCCGCTTTCCGTTTGCCACGGGCTGGAAGCAGGCGGGCTGGATGCGCGCCAACATCGTTTTGCCAGACCCCGGCTCGAAAGACGGCAGCGCGTTTCAGGTGCGGATGGTGCACTTCCCGCTCGATCGGCCGGAAGTGCGAGTGGAAGAAACCTGGGACGCGACGGGGCTTCGTGCCTCGCAGACCGACACGGT
>JBDSEP010000312.1:0-3260 GCA_039919985.1 Tepidiformaceae bacterium
GGGTAACCCTCCCAGAGGAAGATGCGATACATGTTCGGGTGACCTTCGAAGCGGATGCCGAGCAAGTCGTACGCCTCGTTCTCCTGCATCCAGGCTCCGTGCCAGACGGGAACCACGCTCGGCGTTATCGGGTCGGCCCGGTCCAGGACCTCCGTCTTAAGGACCGCGATGTGATTCTTATCGAACGACTGGATGTGATAGACGACTTCGAAGTGATCCCAGTAGTCCACCCCGCAGAGGTTGGTGAGGTGGATGAGGTCGGAGTCGCCCCCGGTGCGGAGGGCATGCATCGTCTCTACGAGCGTTTCGGGCTTCAGATAACAGGCCATCGCCGTGGTTTTGGCGACTGAGCCGGGGACGAGCGCCTCGGCCATCGCTGCCACCTCGGCGCCAGTGAGCTCGCGCGTCACAGCCGCCATTCCAGGGCGCGTTTGCGCCAGGCGTAGAGGATGCCCAGGGAGAGAATGGCCATGAAACCGATGCCCTCGAAGTAGCCCGCCCAGCCCAGCTTTTCGAAGACGAGCGCCCAGGGGAAAAGAAAGATGATCTCGACATCGAACAGCACGAAGAGCAGCGCGATGTAGTAAAAGCGAAAGTTGAACTGAACGAGCGTCGTGCCTTCGGTGCGAAGTCCGCACTCGAAAATATCGTCCTTCACGGGGTCTGGTTGCGACTTTGGGCGAATGTTCGCGAACTGCAAGGCCCATGAAGTGACGAGGGCGCCCAGCGGGAAAATAAGGGCGATGACCAGCAGGATGCCTATGTGGCCGTATTCGTAAAGCACTCAATCGCCGTTTGTGAAATCTGTCCCTAAGGGCGCCCGAACTATAGCACGGGGCCGGAAAGCGGACAAAGCACGGGGGTCGCTGCAGCAAGGTTCCGCGCTGCACCCCGCGACCCGGTCACCTGGCCGCCTACGGAGGATGGCCACGTAGGTGCCCCCCAGGTGATCTCCTCCGTAGGCGGCCGCCCCCAGTGTTGGGCCGGAGACATTCCCGATCCGCACGTGTTCGCAAAGCCACCGTAAACTGCGTGTAAATCGTTGAAAGCGAGCGTCCACCTGTGCCTCAACCAGTCGTCGGGCTCATTGGCTGCGGCCACATCGGACAATTCCACTCGCGCAATTTGCGCGGCTCACTGCGCTCGGAACTCGTTCCCGGCGAGTACTCGGCGGTCTGCGACCGGGTGGTCGAGCGGGCCGAGTCGTTTGCCGGGATCATAGGCGCGAAGACCGTCACAGCAGACGCCGAAACAGTATTCGCGACACCCCGGCTGAACGCGATATACATCTGCACGGAGACGGCGGAGCATCCTGCGCTGGTGAAGCGCGCCGCTGAGCTCGGCCTCGCCATCTTCTGTGAGAAGCCGCTCGCCAAAACCCTCGGCGACGTGCGCGAGATGGTGGAGGCTGTGGAACGCGCAGGCGTCGTGAACCAGGTGGGCCTGGTACTCCGCTACTCACCCGTGTTCACCGTATTAAAGGAGATGCTCTCTGCGCCGGACCTGGGGCCCCTCCTGACGGCACATTTGCGGGACGACCAGTTCTTCCCCGTTCGCGGCCACTACGGCAGTTCCTGGCGAGGAAAGTTCGACCGAGCCGGCGGGGGAACACTGATCGAACACTCGATACACGATATCGACCTCTTCCACTGGCTCTTCGGCGACATCGAATCGGTGCGTTGCCATGTTCGCTACACCACCGAGGATGCGAGCGTCGACCCGGGAGTGGAGGACGTCGCGATGGCAACCTTTCAGCACGCAGGGGGCCACCAGACCACGCTCTCCTCGATCTGGCACGCACTCGATGATCGGCCCTCGACCCGCCACCTGGAGGTGTTCTTCGAGGGCGGCTACTTCGCCACGGACCACGACTTCCTCGGTCCGATTCGCTACCAGGGCCGCACCGGCCCGGTACTGGAGTTGAGCGCGGAAGAGGTGATCGAGCGCTACTCAGCGATCAGCGGGCTGACGGGCGACCTCCTCACGCTCGCGACGCGAGGGATGTACGAGGACTTCGCGTTTCTCGAATCGGTGAACTCAGGCCAGCCCGCCTTTCCAGACTTCAGGACGGCTTTACGGGCGCACGAGGTGGTGGACGCCTGCTATAGGAGCGCCGAAGGTTCGTGCGAGGTGAATCTGGCGAGCCATAGCTAGAGGCTATGGCTCGGTGTGCACAGCCATTTACCAGTCAATACCGCCGGGTTAGAATGGTCCGAACGTGGGCCTTCCGCGAAACGCGACGGGTCGCAACCAGCGCCCGAGGGAGTTCTCTTGATTACTGAAACGCTCAACAAGGACCTCTACGACCTGGGCGAGGCGCCGCCACTCGGTCACGTTCCTGCGACCATGCATGCGCAGGTGATCAGGCGCGAACGCTATGGCCTGCCCCGCAACGCTTTCCGCGAAGAGATTATCGAGACTCCACAGATCGGCCCTGATGAGGCGCTCGTCTATGTGATGGCCGCCGGCGTGAACTACAACAACGTCTGGGCCGCGCTGGGCACGCCCGTTGATACTATCGCCGCGCGCCAGAAGGGCGGTGCAACGGAGGACCACCACATCGGGGGGTCCGACGCCTCCGGCATCGTCTACGAAGTAGGCAGTAACGTGACCAACGTGAAAGTGGGCGACGAGGTTGTCGTCCACTGCGGCCAGTGGGATGCGAACGCCCCTGAAGTGCTTCGCGGCGACGACCCGATGTTCAGCCCCACCTATAAGATCTGGGGCTACGAGACTACCTGGGGTTCCTTCGCGCAGTTCACGAAAGTGCAGAGCCACCAATGCATGCCGAAGGCCAAGCACCTCACCTGGGAAGCGGCTGCGGCACCGACGCTCGTGGGCGCCACCGCCTACCGCATGCTCTTCGGCTGGCAGCCGCACGATGTCCGCGAAGGCGATGTTGTCCTCATTTGGGGCGGAGCCGGCGGGCTCGGTTCGATGGCCATCCAGTTGGCAGCCCTCAAGGGTGCAATCCCAATCGCCGTCATCTCCAACGATTCGAAAGTCGATTTCTGCACGAAGCTCGGGGCCGTGGGCTGCATCAATCGCAAGCGCTTCAACCACTGGGGCCGCCTGCCGAACTGGGAAGACTCCGAAGAGATGAACACCTTCACGACCGGCGCGCGGGCCTTCGGTAAGGCGATCTGGGACATTCTCGGCGAACGCCGCAGCCCGCGAATCATCTTCGAGCACCCCGGTCAGGACACCATTCCCACTTCCACTTTCGTCGTGGAGAGCGGCGGTATGGTGGTTATCTGTGC
>JBDSEP010000325.1:0-4178 GCA_039919985.1 Tepidiformaceae bacterium
CGCGAACTTCCAGCCGACACCCCCGAGTACCTCCGCGAAGTGATGGCCGAGGCGCAGAAGATCCGTACCGATGGCGGCAAATACACGGCCGCCATCCGCGACTGGGTAGAGAACGGCAAAGGGAGCCAGTACGCCTTATCCCCGGAGCGCGTGATGGAACGAAGCGGTGCGCGGGACATTGCGGAAGCGACGGCGGCGGCACAGTTCGAGCTCGGTCAGCATCTCTGGCAGAGCGGCCGTCAAGAGCTCGCGCCGCCCCACTGGCGGGAGGCCCACCGGCTCCAGCCCGATAACTGGACTTACAAGCGCCAGGCCTGGGTGCTGGCCAACCCACTCCAGGGTCCAACGGACCTTTACGACTCGGACTGGGTGACGGACACCCGCAAGATCGGGGCGGAGAATTACTACCCGCCACTGAACCTGGAGGTTTGAGCTCCGATGCCGGCGGTATCCGACGACAGCCGGGTGCGCTACCGGCACGAAGATCTCGTCCGTCTGACCGCCGCCGTGTTCGCGGCGTACGGGATGGCTCCGGGCGATGCTCACATTGCGGCCGAGGTGCTCATCGATGCGGACCTCTCAGGCATCGAATCGCACGGCATCGCACACTTGCCGTGGCATCCGGGCTACGCACCCGGCTTCCAGCGAGCGCTGGTCAATCCCCGCCCAGATGTGAAGGTGCTGAGGGAGAGCCCGGTGGCTGCCACGTGGGACGCCGATGGTGGCCTGGGCGTCAGTATCGCCCGCAACGCCATGGTCGCCGCGATCGACAAGGCGAAGGCCACCGGCATCGGGATGGTGGCGGTCAAGAACGGTCGTCATTTTGGGGCGGCGGGGTATTACGCTCGCCTCGCCGCTGAGCAGGACATGATCGGCATGGCGATGTGCAACGTTGTGCCCATCGCCGTGGCGAGCGGCAGCCTGGACCGCGCGTACGGCACCAACCCCATCGCCTTTGCGGCGCCTGTGCAGGACGATCACCCATTTCTGCTGGACATTGCGACGACAGCGGTGGCGGGAGGAAAGCTCGAAATCGCCCTGCGCCAGGGGAAGCGAATCCCACCGGGTTGGGCCGTCTCCGCCGATGGTAGCGACACGGATGACCCGGCGATCCTAAGGCAGGGCGGCGCCTTGCAACCACTCGGCTCCTATGTGGAGACGAGTTCGCACAAAGGCTACGGCCTCGGGATCATGGTCGATATTCTCTCCGGGGTTCTGCCGGGGATGGGCTCTGCGATTTTCGAAGGCGTCAACCAGCAAGGGTGGTGGTTTTCGGCCTGGCGCATCGATGCGTTTCGTGATCTCGCAGAATTCAAGACTGACATGAAGCGCCTCGTCGATCACCTCCGGTCGTTGCGGCCGCGACCCGGTGTGGAGGCTGTTCTCGTCCCGGGCGACCCGGAAGCGCAAGCCCGCGAGGAGCGCCTCCGCCTCGGAATCCCGCTGGACACTGAGACAATCGAGCAGCTCACGGAACTCGCGCGCAGCCTCAACCTTGGGATGCCCACGGCAATTTAGCCGTAGACCGGCTTCGCCCCGTCGGACGCGCCCCGTGCCAGCTTCAGGTCCGCTTGCGCCTGCGTCGGGATCGCAACGGCATCTCCGCTGATTGTGATCATCCGGTAGCCGGCGGCCGCGTGTTTTTCGGCAAGGCTGGCGTTCGCGTGGATTCCCGCGGTTACCCCGCGCTCCGCACAGACCTGGGCGATGCGAACGCGGGCATCTTCGAAGGCCCCGCCGTTAGCCATTCCCGGAGGAAGACCAAAGGTGATGCTCAAGTCCGCAGGCCCCACGTAGACGGCGTCGACGCCCGGCACCGCGAGGATGTCGTCGAGGCGCTCGACTGCCTGCTTCGTTTCGATCATCGGGATGCACGCTACCTGTTCGTTGGCTCCGAGGAAGTAGTCGGAGCCTGCGTAGTAGCTTGCGCGGGTTGGTCCGAAGCTGCGGCTCCCGAGCGGGAAGTAGCGGCATGCGGCAACCGCCGCCTTCGCTTCTTCCACGCTGTTCACCATCGGGATGATTACCCCCAGCGCACCCGCGTCCAGCACCTTGCCGATTATCCCGAATTCGTTCCAGGGAACGCGGACAAACGGGATAGTGTCGGTAGTGCCAATCGCCTGGAGCATCGTCACCGCCACCTGGTAGTCGATTACACCGTGCTGCATGTCAATGCACACCCAGTCGAAGCCCTGGTGGGCCATGACCTCGGCGGAAAAGGAACTGGGGATCGAGAGCCAGGCTCCGAAGGTGACCTCACCTCGTGCCCACTTCTCCTTCGCGATATTGCTGCGCATCTGCCCACCTCGAAAGCCGAACGGATTGGAGAGCCGGGGCGCCGCCCATAACGAGGCGACTCCGGCAACGCAGTGTAGCAGCGGCCCCCGGGAGATGACGAACACGGGCAGCCGGACCGCTGAGCACTCCAGCTGCCGGGGCTCGGCCTAGGCCGGAGGCAAGCCGCCGAAGTAGATCCGCTCGATCGACCGCTCACCCATCTCCACGCGCCACGCGTCTGGGAAGGTGAGCTGGTCCCAGAACTGCGGCAGCCGAACTGTTGCGACGCTCGCCGCGTAGAGACTGAGCGCGATCCCGTGGCTCGAGATCACCACCTCCCCCTCCCAGGGCCGGTTGAGCGCGTCGTCGACCGCCGCAGTACACCGGGCCTGCACCGCCTCGGGAGGCTCCCATCCGGGCTCCCCGCCGTTGGTCAGATAGCGCTTTACGGTTGCGCGATAGTCGTCTTCCCATGTCGCCGGTCGGTCCACTTCGGAAAGCCGGGCATCGGTCACCACGCGGAACCCCCGGCGAAGCGCAACGATCGACGCCGTCTCTGCGGCCTTCGGCTCTGGGCTGCTCCAGATCACCGGCGCGATCCCCTTCGGCAGGGCGTGGGCGAGCAGCACGCAATCCTCCTTCGCCGATTCCCCGAGCGTCCAGAACCCTGACGCCACGCCCGGCCTCATCTGGGGCATCGCGTGCCGCACCAGGATCACGCCTCTCCCCACTCTCAGCCGTCCTGTTGTTCTGAAGCCCACCCAGCGGCGAACGCCCGGATCTCTTCGTACACGCGCCAGAGCTCGCGGTCCGTGTTGAGGGGCATCGCCGGCTCTTTAATCGTCGATCCGACGAATGCATCGACGATCTCCTGGTGGTCGTCGATTACGTAATCGGGCGGCACCGTTACCCCGAGCTCCGCCATCCGCGCGTGGTGGTCGTAAAGAGGCTTCCAAAAGCAGTCAGTCACCAAATCTCCCAGGTCGAAACGACGCACCACCTCCCAGCGGGGCCCCACGCCGCTCCACAGGTAGATCACGTGTCCTTCGTCCCGAAGCTTCGCGAAAACCTCACGCACTCCCGGTCGCAGTTTCACGTCCCAGGTGATGAGCGTGTAATCCACATCGAAGAAGATGTTCATTCGTGGACGTCCGCGAGGCAGTTCGGCATTGGCGGAGTCTACGCTCTGCGACTGCTGCCCACCTCGAACCCCGGCTTCTCCGACTATTTCGTCCCGGGGTCACCAGGGCGAAGGGGATTCGTGAACTTCCTTCCGGCATCCGAAAGGTCGCCGAGCAGGTCGTCCCCTTTCGGCTTCCGGCCCTCTTTCACCCACGAGGTGAGGTCCGTGAACGCCGTGGCGAACTCTTCCGCGGAGAACTTGCAGTGGCCCGCCGAACGGATGGCGCGCTGCACAAGAAAGTCGCCCTTGCCCGCAGCGTCGGCCTTGCGCCGATAGGATTGCTCCTGGCTGATAGGCACGAACAGGTCGCCGGTGCCGTGGAGCGTGAGCAGCGGCTTCGAGATGTTGCCGGTGGTTGGCACGGCGTCCGGGTGCGCTTCGGCGTTGCGCGATGCCGGGTCCGCCTTAAAGCGCCGCACCCCGGAATCCAACTGCTCGCTGGTCAGGCCTAGGCCGGGTTCTATCGCATACCGCACGCCTTCGTTTGTGGAGGCGGAGGCCACGAGGCTTTTGCGGTCCGGATCGACAAATGCGAGTCCAAAGTTCACCGTGTACTGCTCTCGAAAGCCCTCGGAGAAGAACGGTCGTGGCCCGCCCGTCAGCATCCGCACGGCGCTCGCGAACTGCTTCCCCCGCTCCGTCGGCGCATCCGGACTGCCAAGCGCCTTCGGGAGCAGCTGGAGCAGAATCGTTGGGATCTCCTTCGAGCCCTCACCGA
>JBDSEP010000251.1:0-6148 GCA_039919985.1 Tepidiformaceae bacterium
CGCGGTGCACCCTCAACCTCGTCTTGCGCCTCGGCCTCCCACGCTGGCGCCGCCGCCCCGCGTAAGGCCGCGATGAGATCGGCCGCGTCCTGGGACGAGATGCGCCCCTGCTCGAGCATCTGCAGCACCCGAAGCTCCTCCGCCTCGAACTTGCGTGGCGGCGGCGCCGTGCGCGACCCGCGTTGCGGCTTCGGCTGCACCGGTGGCTTCGCTGGAGCTTGCGAAGCGTCCCGCGCCCGCACAATCAGCTCGCCGATCCCGGTGCTCATCTTCAGCCGAATCGAGCTGCCCTCCGGGCCCTGTGGGTAGTCGTTCTTCGTCTTCCCGATGCCGCTTGAGGCCTTTACCAGTACATCCAGCCCTGCAGGCAGGCGCACCTCGGCCTTACCCATGCCCACGTCCACTCGGTAGTTACCCGGCTGGGCCTCCGCAATATCGAGGAGCACGTCCCCGGTGCCCGTATCGCAGCTCGCCACTCCGGAGTGATCATGGAAGGAGACCTTCCCCGCGCCCATGTTCGCCTCCATCGTCCCCCGCGTGGAGTAACTGGTGATGGTTCCCGCTCCTACTTCCAGCTTGATCACCTCCGCCGCGAAGTCACGCAGCTCAATCTCCCCGTATCCCAGGTCGAGCTTCAGCTGCGTGAGCCCTGGATTGAGCCGCACCAGTGTCGTGGCGCCCTGCCTTCGCCGGAAGAGCCAGGCCCGCTGTAGCTGGACTTCGACGACCAGCGCGTCGCCCTCTCTGCGCACCTCAAGGCGAGGAGCGCCCTTCCCCCCGCCGCTCACAACGCCCGGCGTTTCCCCCTCCCGGCAGCTTCGGACTGTCAGTTTCCCGGCCGTCTGCTCCACCGTCACCGAGCGCACGCCATCCAGCGCCAGCGCTTCGCTCACGGGGATTCCGCCTGCGTTCTCGCCGCTTCCCGGGAGGTCTGGTAAAGCGAACGGCGAATCAGGAACATCCGGACGATTGGGCCCCTCGGGACGCCATGGGCCACGCGGCCCACGACGGCGGCTCTCATGGCGAAGACCGCGCTCGATGTCCCGCGCGTCGCGACGCAGTCGGTCCGCTTCGTCGCGAGCCGCGCGAGCCTCGGCACGGGCGCGCTCGAGGTCGCCGCGAGCTCGCTCCATGTCAGCCCGGGCGCGTCGCGCGTCGTCGCGCAGCCGATTGCCCTCTTCCGGACTGTCGGTCATCACGCCCCTCCGAAGCTGCGGAGTTGCTCGGCCGCCTCCGAGGCCGTCAACCGGCCCGCTGAAAGCTCGTCCAGCACGTGCTGGCGGCGTTCCGCTTCGCGCGGGTCCTCGCCCGCCTCAAATCCCAGCGAAACCAGTACGTCGTTCAGCTTGGCCACCACCGTCGGGTAGGAGATCCCGAGGTCCTCTTCCACATCCTTGATCTTGCCCCGGTTGCGCAGGAACACCTCAACGAAGGCGAGGTGTTCGCGGCTCAGCCTTGCCAGCGGTCCGGCGTCGAAGCGCCCATCGACACCGAGGCCGCAAGCCGGGCACTCCATCCGCCGCACTTCCATCGGCCCATCACAACTTGGGCATGCCCCTACAAATCGAGCCATCTGCTGAGCCCCCTTTAACGAGCGGAAACCTGGTGTGGCTGTGGCAGCGGCTGCTCCGAGCTGCCCTGCGCCCACGCTTCGATGCGGCTTGCCGCCCGGCGCATGCCCGAGGCCAGCCTGCCAATGATAGCGACGATCGGCGATCCCGCCCCTTGCCGGTAGTAGCGCGCCGATTCCAGTCGCGCTGCGATGAACGCGTCCCGGTGCTCGACGACAAAAAGCGAATAGAGATCCATGGCATCCTCCAATGCGGTCGAGGACGTGCTGGTCCTCTCGCGATAAATATGCGTTTCGGAGTTTCTAAAGTCAAGTAATGCATGCAAAACATCAAGGTTAAAATTGATTTTAACCTCGTAACCCCGAAAAGCCGTGCATCAACCCGCTTCCGTCGGGGTCTCCGAGTTCCAACCGCCTACGCGCACGGAGTGGGATCTCCTCGACCGCGACGACGACCGCGATCGCGTGCGCTAAGATCCACCAATGCCCGATGTTCTCGAAGAGTTCGATGAAGAAGACCGCATCCCTCTCGGTGCAGACCCGGATGCCGAACCCGGTCCATCCCTTGGCCCGGACGAACGCGACATGGACCTGATGGACGGCAGCTGGGAGCAGCGCTACTACTCCGGCCAGGAGCGAACCCGCGACTGGAGCACTATCGGGATGGCCATCGCGCTGGTCGTCCTTGTCAGCTTGGTCGTCCCCATGGTGCTGGTGTTCCGCTAATGGCCGACCCCCTCGCTGGTCGCGTCGCGGCCATCCTCTGCACTGGAACCGCCGTCGACCGTGCCATAGCGATGGCCCTCGCGGGGGCCGGAGCCGACATCGCGCTCGGCACCTTCGCAGCTCAGCAGGAGTTTGCGGTCGCGTCCATCGCCAACGAAGTCTGGGCAGTCGGACGGGAGCAGTTCAGCAGGGTGCTCGAGGCCAGCGACCCCGCGGCGCTGGCAGCCTTCGCCGCGGAGACCGTTGACCGCCTGGGCCGCTGCGACCTTCTCGTAGTGTCGTCCGGTGCGGCGCCTGCCCCCTCGCCAGAGGAGACCTCCGCCGAGGAGTGGGGAGGCTCTGTGTTCATGGGCCTGACCATTCCCTTCCTCGCCGTCCACGCCTATCAGCCGGTAATCGAACGCGATGGCGGAGGGTGGGTGGCGCTTGTAGGTGGCGAAGGACAGGGATTGGTCGAGAGCGTGACCCGCGCAGGCCGAAACGAACTTGCAGTCCGCCTTAGCGAGGCGTGGGCGGCGAGAGCCGTTCGCGTCGTCTCCCTGGACTCCAGCCGCGCGGCCGCCGAAATCCTGCGCATCGCCGAACGCGCATAAGCGCGTCGCCAACTTCGTCACAATGGCACGGGACATCAAGGAGAGAACTCGAATGGAATCTGCCGGACCAACCAAGCTCGGGCCGATTGGCCAGATCGCCCTCGCGGTGTCGGATATCCAGCGCGCCGAAGCGTTCTACCGCGACCTGCTCGAACTTCCGCACCTCTATACGTTCGGCCAGCTGGCGTTTTTCGATTGCGGTGGCACGCGGCTCCTCCTCGATGCGCTGCCGGAGGCGCAGGGAAAGGGCAACTCGGTCATCTACTTCCGCGTCGCCGACATCCACGCGACCCAGGATCTACTTGCCGCGAAGGGAGTGCCCTTCGATGCGCCTCCCCACCTCATCCACAGGCACGAAGACCGTACCGAAGAGTGGATGACCTTCTTTCGAGACCCGGACGAGAACATGCTTTCGCTCATGTCCGCCGTTCCGCCAACACCCGGATAGGTTGCAACCGCACCCCGTCGAAGAGCTCCTCGACCAATGGGCTCCTGTCGGCTGGGCACCGAGCCGTCGGTTCTGGCCCCCGCCGGCCTTCGCTCACGCCAGCCGGCTGATCAGCACGGCCGCCAGCGCCAGCGCCATCAGGTAGCTGATTCCGTCCGTGAACATCGTCACGAAGATGCTGGAGGAGAGGGCCGGGTCCGCCCGGAACAGTCGCAGGACGAGTGGCACCACCTGCCCGATGGGCGCCGCCAGCCCGGACGCTCCGGTCATCGCTGCCAGCAGGATTACGCTCAGCGTCAGGTTGCGCTCCACGAGGTAGGCTACCGTCGCAAGCATCAGGCCCACCACCAGGCCGTTAACAACCCCTACCGCCCATTCGCGCGAAAGCAACCGCGGGAGCCGCATGCGCTGCTCGCGGAGAGCCAGTGAACGCACCGCAATCGTCGCCGTTTGCGTCCCGGTCACACCCGCCTGGTTGGCGATCGCCGGTACAAACGCCACCAGCACCGCCGCCCGCTCCACCGTCCCCTTGAAGAGCAGCAGCACGACCGTGCTCACAAACGCCGTCGCAAGGTTCACTACAAGCCACGGTAGCCGCAGCCGGATGGTCTGCAGGATCGGCGTCGACGCCGTCTCCTCTTCGTCCAGGCCAACCATGCGGAACATGTCCTCCGTGGCCTCCTCCTGGAGCACGTCCATCAGGTCGTCGGCCGTGGTAACGCCCTCCAACCGGCCGTCGTCATCCACCACCGGCACCGCCATCAGGTTGTATTTCTGCAGAGTTCGGGCCACCTCCTCCTGGTCCGTGCCTACTGCCACCGCGTGCACGTCGCGCTGCGTGATTTCGCTCAGCGTGGTGCGCGGCGATGAAACCAGCAGGTCGCGAATACTCACCGTCCCCTGCAGCCGCCGTTCGTTGTCGATGACGTAGAGGTAGTAGGCCCGGTCCGTTGGCGGGCGGAGCACGCGGAAGTAATCGATAGCCTGTTGGACGCTGATCTCTTCGTTCAGCGCGACGAACCCGCGCGACATGATGCCGCCGGCGGTCTCGTCGTTGTAGCGCATTAGCTCGGCGACTTCCTCGCCGCGGTCTAGCGCTGCTAGCGTCTCTACCTGCTCCGCCGGCTGCAACTGCTGAATGACGTCCGCCGCCACGTCGTCGTCCACGTCTTCGAGCACGGCGGGCAGGTCTTGCACGCCCACGCCGCGGATCAGGTTGCGAAGTTCGTCGTCCTCAGCGAATTCGAAGAGCTGCCCCACAACGTCCGTCGGCAGCCGGTCGAGCAGCGTTACGCGCTCTTCTTCGTCGAACAGCCACACCAGTTCGGCAAGGTCCGCCGGGTGGAGGGAGGTGACGAGCGCAACAAGCTTGCCCCACTCGCCACTGCTCGTCAGGGCGCGGGCGTCATCAAGTACATCGCGGGCAGCAACATCCTCTGCCATCCTCGAAGTGTCCTTTGGAACTTTGTGCGCTTGCGCGCGGGGGGATGCGCCGGTCGGGCGCAAGGGCGAACGTAAACCTCACCGGATCAAAGGTCAATTCCTCGATTGTTAACCCATCCCGCGCCCTCCGAACCCGCGGTGACTCCCCGGAATCACCCCGTTGGAAGCGCGCTCCCCGCGGACGGCGCAGAATGGGAGGCACACCGCTGAGCGCGAAAGGAAGCCCCGTAATGTTCTCCAAGATTCTCGTTCCCCTCGATGGCACCGCCGAATGTGAGGCGGCCCTCATCCCCGCCATCGAGATCGCCCGCAAGTTCGATTCCACCGTCGTCCTGCTCTCCGTCACCGCCGGTTACGGCACCATCCTCGGGGCCTCTGCAGCCGAATCTTTCGGCTCCTCCGGCTCCGTGGAGGCCGCCGCCGCCGTCGCCCAGGCGAACGAAGAGGTCGCCGGTGCGTACCTTGATGGCATCCGCCAGGCGCAGGGCTCCCCCGCGTGGGAGACCGTGCTGGCCGAAGGCAACTCCGCCGAGGAGATCGTCGCACAGGCGCGTTCCCTCCAGGCCGATCTTATTGTGATGGCCACCCACGCCCGCAGCGGCCTCAAGCGCCTATTCATCGGAAGCGTCGCCGAGGACGTCATCCGCCGCTGCGGCGTCCCTGTCCTCGTCGTCCATACCCTGGACCAGCCCGAAGACTAGCCTGCGCCACCATCTGTGACGCCAGTCCTTGACAACCCCTTCGCGTGCAGCTAACGATACTGGGGATGTTCTCGGGGCGGGGTGTAATTCCCCACCGGCGGTTAAAGCCCGCGACTCCCGAGGCCACGCCCGCGTGGCCCAGGGACTGACCCGGTGAAATTCCGGAGCCGACGGTTAGAGTCCGGATGAGAGAGGACAACGCGCGCGACCACCTGGTGGGTCGCTCGCCGCGCTTTGGCGCACTCTCAAGAAGCCCCCTCTGCATTAGTAAGTTTTGGGGCTGCACCGTTGTTCGAAATCCTCTCCCTCGCCCAGTTCTCCTTCCGCTCAGGGGGGCAACGCTGATGTTCACTGGCATCATCGAAGAAGTCGGCACGGTGGTGGAGGCCGGTGAAGGCACCCTCCGCATCCGCTCTCCGCTGATCCTTGTCGACACCCGGCTCGGCGACTCAATCGCCATTAACGGCGTCGATCTCACAGTCGCGGAGATGGATTCCGAGCGCTTCTTCGCCAACCTCATGCCCGAGACCTACCGCCGCTCCAACCTCGGGGAACTTCGCCCGGGCGACCTCGTGAACCTCGAGCGCAGCGTGCGTCCGAGCGACCGGCTGAGCGGCCACATCGTGCGCGGCGTGGTCGAGGGTGTTGGCACACTGCACTCCATGAC
>JBDSEP010000356.1:0-2680 GCA_039919985.1 Tepidiformaceae bacterium
TGTAGGGCACGCTAAGGGCGGCCACGCCGCGGAATCGGTCCGGGCGGAGGAGTGCGCTGTTCCAGGCCACCGGCGCTCCCCAATCGTGCCCCACGACGACGGCCTGCTCTTCGCCGAGAGCGTCCAGAATGCCAACGATGTCGCCCACGAGGTGTAGCTGCGTGTACTGGTCGATGGCCTCGGGCTTATCCGTCTGGCCGTAGCCGCGCTGGTCTGGAGCAACGGCGTGATAGCCAGCGTCAGCGAGCGCCTGCAGCTGGTGGCGCCAGGAGTACCAGGACTCCGGGAAGCCGTGGCAGAGCACTACAAGCGGCCCTTCGCCTTGCTCGGCGATGTGCATCTGGATGCCGTTGGTGCTGATAAATCGGTGCGTCAATTCGGACATGGGTGCTCCTTGGGGCGCGGCAGCGTAGGGGAACTAAGCCTACAGGAGGGAAGGACTCTCCGGAGTGCCAGCCGGCAGGGCGATGGGCGCGCCAACTTCGTCTTCCTACGCTTGCCTGTTGCAGCCGCCCTCGGCCTACTGGTCTCGTGTCCGAAACGCCGCTGACCGCCACGCCGCCACTGGAGGGCGTGGCCGGGTACGTAACACCCTACCCGTACCTCGATAAGCTTCAAGAGAAGATGGAGGAGCGGCTCGCGCGGCGGGTGCCGATGGCCGGACGGTTCTGCGGGTTCTGCTACGCCCGGTTGCGGGAAGCGGACACGCAGTGTCCTTTTTGCCAGCTGACGATTGCCGAGCGTCCTACTGTCGGCGAGATCCCGCAGGAGGTGCTGAAGGCGTACAAGGCGAAGCAGCGCACGGAGGCCACCTGGGTCTACATGGGAGCGTTTGTGGGGCTGATCATCGCCTCCATCGCCTTTGTATGGCTGGAGATCTGGGGGCCCGGCGTCCTCGGGCACCCGGCGACCGGGTTCGCGGTGCTGATCGGCGGCGGCTACCTGCTTGCCCAGCTGACGGGCCCACTGATTGGCGGGCAGTTCGGCTATCGCAATGGGGCGCGTAAGCGGGACGCCCTCTGGGCGGAGTTCCTGCGGGAGCGAGACGGCTAGAGCGAGCCGGGACTCTGCCGAGCGTCCAGCAACAATCTTGTCAGCTGCGACTCGCCCGCGTGCTCCGAAACGTGGCGCGCGGCCTGGAGGAGCACCGCGCGGCCCACCACAGCGCCCATTCGCGGATGCTGCAGAGTCTCGGTGAGGCGCGCTTCGGGAACCAGTTCCAGTGAGGCGCGCAGACGCGTGGCGAGCGCCTTCCAGGCAGCGCACAGGCTGTCGGCGGTCTCATCGTCGGCGACGAACTCTTCTTCCCGACGCCATTCGTAGGTCTCGCCAGCGAAGGTCATGAGAAGATTTCGCTCGGCGTTGGCGAGCGAATGTTTGGCGATTGACGCGAGGCTGTTCGCACCGGGGCCGGGCGCCGAGTGGAGAGACTCGGGCGCCAAACCTTGGAGCGAACGGACGACGGCCTCGCAGCCCTGTTCGACCACTCTCAGGAACATCTCGATCTCAGCGTCCATGCTTCTCCTGAGCTTTGGTCTGGAAGGTGGGTGCTGCGACGAGAGGGCGAACGCACCTTGCAGCGGAAGCAAAAAAGCGTCCCTTGCGGGACGCTTCCTTGTGTCTGGAGGTAGTCTATCGGGTGCCAATGGCACCCACATCCTTAGGCGCTTGCGCGACTGCAGCGTGGCTGCCTGCACCGACCTGGCGTCGAGCCTTGCGGCCCGCAGATTCTCCCGCGAACGGCCTTGCGGCGATTCGGGGTGACAATCCCGCCCCTGACACTGACGCTTGCGCGACAGGAGCGAACGATTGCTCGCCCGCCAGGCGATTGCTCGCCTGCAGTGGCACCAGTGCGGTGACCAGGTTCGCGAACCGGAGTTCGCATCGCTGATCTTGAGCGATTCCCGGCTGTTTGCGCCACCCGGAGTAGCGTTTCCGCGTCTTCCCGGTTGCGTTCAACGGGCCGTTTCCCGCTTGCGGTGGCTCCCGACCACCCCGCCTCCAACGAGGTGAAATGTAGGGCCGCTGGCACTGGCTGACTAGCGACTTATGACGCCTGCAGCGAGCCTTCACAAACGCTTCACGTCCAACGCGGATTATCGTCCGCGCCAGATTCACTGGCCGCGCCGAGTGGCTGATCGGCAAAAGCGGGTTTATGCGGAGCAGGGCGGCGGTGGGGTGCGGAGCACGCAAGGATCGGGCGCGGGACGGCGTCTCGGCGGGCGACACGCCTTCCGGAACATTCGCACGTTGGGGCTGATCAGGCTTGTCGAGCATGCTCCGCCGAGGGCCCGGCCCCTGCCAGTTGCTGGAAGGCCGCGGGAGGCAGGCCGCCTTCGAGACGAGCGCGGATCGCCTGCGCGCATTCGAGCGGGTTTAGGACGGACGTGTCGACCTCGAGATCGTAGATGCCGGGGATGTGGACTTCCTCCTGCCACCGCCGCGCGGGCGCGGGGATCGGGTCTTCCGGCGTGCCGACGGTGTACATCCCTTCACGGCCGGACTGGCCGGCGTTACGGCGCTGCATGATCACTTCGATCGGGCAACGCACACCGACGAACCATGCCGGAAGCGTGACCAGGCGGCTGGCGCAGTCTCCGAGGATTCCTCTCGGGACGCTGTACGCGTCGTGGTGGCCAACATCGGCAACCACGTTCAGTCCCAGGCGGCTGTGGGCCGC
>JBDSEP010000367.1:0-3071 GCA_039919985.1 Tepidiformaceae bacterium
CCGTCGTCCGTCACAAAGTCCCTGGGTCGTGTAACGAAGTAGCGGTAGTCTATAGCGAAACTGCGCACGCCCAATTGGTGAAAGAGCGTGTTCAGATCACCGTGGTGTCCCCGCTCGTGAATCAGCAGGTTGGCCAGGATGTCCGCCCTGCTGAGCATCTCCGGGACCCCGGCGAACACGTACTCGCGCTTGCGCTGAAGTTCCTCATCGGAACAATCGAGGGCCGCCTGAAACTCTGCGCGGACCTCGCGCCGGTAGCCCCGCACCTGTTCCCACGACTGCAGCGCCTCCGGTCCCGAATAGCGCAGCTTTCCCAGCCCGAGCGACCATTCTCCGTTGATCCACCCGTCATACGCAGAAACGAAGTGCTCGAAACAATCGCGCAATGCTGGCCAGCCCGAGCCGACGACACGCTTCCCGAACTGGTCCGGCGGAAGTATGTCGATTGTGGCGGCAATGCGCTCCCACGCGAATTCCGTGTAGTCGGAGAGTTCCGTAATCGCAGCTCTGTCCATGGGCAGTCCTCCGTCCTGGCGCGAATGCTACACGAACGCATGTTCTGTTCGCAACCACCTCTCGCCCGCGAAAGTTCGAACCGCTACGGTTGGACAAAGGAGGCTCGAGATGCCAAACCGCCTGTCCGCCGAAACGAGCCCGTACCTCCTCCAACACGCCGAAAATCCTGTGGACTGGTTCCCCTGGGGCGAGGAGGCCTTCGCCGAGGCCCGCAGGCTCGATAAACCTGTTCTGCTCTCCGTCGGCTACAGCGCCTGCCATTGGTGCCACGTGATGGCCCACGAATCATTCGAGGACCCGGCCATTGCGGCGCTGATGAACGAACACTTCATCAACATCAAGGTCGATCGCGAAGAGCGGCCCGATATCGACGGCGTCTACATGACAGCAGTCCAGGCGCTCACCGGCCAGGGCGGCTGGCCGATGACGGTATTTATGACGCCCGCAGGCCAGCCGTTCTACGCTGGTACCTACTTCCCGCCGAGCGATGGCCACGGCCGGCCCGGGTTCCCGCGCGTTCTCGAGACGCTGCACCAAAAGTGGACCGAGGAGCGGGAGCAGGTCGTAAAGTCAGCCGCCGCGATCACAGACCACATTCGCCAGGCGGCCGCGCGAGTGGCGGACGGCGAGGTCAGCCTGAGCCCCGAGCTCCCGGCCCGCGCAGTCGCGCTCTATGGGGATGTCTTCGATGCAGAATGGGGCGGATTTGGCATGGCGCCCAAGTTCCCGGGTCCTTCGGGACTGGAGTTCCTGCTCGCTCACTCGCTGACGCTGGGCGCTGAGTCGTCGGCGCGCGAGATGGCGCTGCACACTCTCAGGCAGATGGCGAGCGGCGGGATGTACGACCAGCTCGGCGGCGGCTTCGCGCGCTACAGCGTGGACGAACGCTGGATGGTGCCCCACTTCGAAAAGATGCTCTACGACAACGCGCAGCTCGCTCGCGTCTACCTTCACGCGTTCCAGCTGACCGGCGATCCACTTTTTGAGCGGGTCGTCCGTGAAACGCTCGCCTACCTTGAGCGCGAAATGCTTGACCCGGAAGGCGGCTTCTACGCCGCGCAGGATGCCGATAGCGAGGGGATCGAAGGCAAGTACTTCGTCTGGACGCTGGCCGAACTGGAGGCGGCCCTGGGTCCCGATGCCGCCCTCGCGGCCGCCTGGTTTGGCGTGACTTCAGAAGGAAACTTCAGCGATCCACACCACCCCGAGTTACTCGGCCGCAACGTCCTCTCCGTCCGACAAGATGCGGCAACGGTGGCCGCGCGCTTCGGCGAAACCGTGGAGGCGTTGCACGAGAACGCCGAATTGTTGCGCACGCGGCTACTCGCCGAGCGCGACCGGCGAGTCAAACCCGGCCTGGACGACAAAATGCTCACCTCTTGGAATGGGCTGGCATTGGCTGCCTTCGCGGAGGCCGCGCGCGTCCTCCAGGACCCGAGCTACCGGGAGGTGGCCGAACGTAATGCGCGATTCCTGCGGTCCCGAGCCTGGCACGCGGGCCGACTTCGCCATACCTACAAGGCCGGCGTTTCGAAGGTCGAGGGGCTGCTCGAAGACTACGCCTACCTCGGCCTCGGGCTCGTTGAGCTTTTCAAGCTCAACGGCGAGATGGAGCACCTGGAGTGGGCGCGCGAACTCTTCGAAACTAGTCTGCGCGAGTTTCGGGACCCCGAGCACGGGGGATTCTTCGAGACCTCCGCCTCGGGCGAGGCGCTCATCGTCCGCCAGAAATCCTTCTTCGATGCCGCCACGCCGAGCGGCAATGGGGCGATGAGCCTGCTTGCACTCTGGATTGGTCGCTACTACCTCCGCCCCGAGGGTGAGCACGTTGCCCGCGAGGTGCTCACCCAGGTGCACGACCACCTGCTGCAGGCGCCAACCGGCTTCGGCACCCTCTGGCAAGCAGTCCAGTTCATGCTCGCGCCCAGCCGCGAAGTGGTGATTGTGGGCGCGCCGGCCGAGCGTCAGCCGCTCGAGGCAGAGGTGGCGCGGTTTTTCGGCCCCTGGGTTGCCGTCGCGCCTTCGACCGAAGGGGCTGGACTGCCGATGTTCGAAGGTCGCGTCGCGACGGGTACCGCGTTAGCCTACGTTTGCGAAGAGATGGTCTGCCAGCTTTCCGTCTCCAGCGTCGAGGCGCTTCGCGCCCAGTTGGAAGCCTGATTCTCAGGCGAACACATTTTCGACGGGCGTCACGAAAATGCTTTCAGCCGCGATTCCCAGCTCGAGGGCCCCGATCAGCTGGTCTTCGGCCAGCAGTTCGGGCGGGCGCGCTCCATCGTAAGTGATCGCGCTGAAAGCACCTGAAGCAAGCGTGACTTTCAATGCTTCGGCATCGCTCGCGACCATCACAACACTCAGGTTCTCACCCGAGAGATGCGCGCGGATCGCGTCGTTCACGCGATCCACCGTCAGCGCTGCAAGTTCGGCGCGCATCGAGCCAGCGAACTCGGGCAGGCCATACCATCGGCTATCGAGCGCGTAGCCGAGCTGCTGGTCCTGCGTCTTTGTCATCACGAAGGCGTTCTTGCTCAAGTACTGACGCGTCGCTTCGAATT
>JBDSEP010000266.1:0-4501 GCA_039919985.1 Tepidiformaceae bacterium
TAAAGAAGGCGGCAGAACCAGCCAGCAGTGCGGCGGCCCAGAGCGCCCCAAGGGCAGCACCAGTCGCCTGAGTCAAGCTGCCCCCGAGCACGCCCGAGAACGTGCTCAACGACCCGGCAAGTGCGAAAACGAACAGCGGCGGCAGGACGAGCAGCAGCACGATATTGATGGGTTGGCGCGCATACTGCCGTCCCGTTGATGCAAGCACTGCCAGAGAGGGCGTCACGTCACGACTCTCGGCGCCACGGGCGGCCCTTCGGCCACCTGACCATCTCGCAGATCGAGGATGCGATCGAAGTGTTCACGTTCCTGGAGGAAGTGCGAGACAACCACGATCGTCCGCCCGCGATCCCGCAGGTCTTCCGCAATTCGCCAGAAACGCTGGTAGGTCTCCCAGTCGAAGCCCGAGTACGGTTCGTCCAGGAGGAGCACATCCGGGTCATGCAGGAGTGCCAGGGCAAGGCTGAGCTTCTGGCGGGTCCCTCCAGACAGGTTCTCCACGAGTTCGTGGCGGAATCGCTCGAAGGCGAGCAATTCGTACAGGCCGCGCGCGCGCTCCGTCGCCAGGTCGGTGGTGAGCCGATAGACCTGACCAAACAGCTCGAACGTCTCATCGCACGTCAGTTTCTCGTAGAGCATGGGCGCCTGAGGGCAGTAACCAAGCTTCCCCGCAATTTCCACGCGACCGGCGCCTGGCCTCAGAGAACCGACGATGATGCGCAAAAGTACGCTCTTCCCGGACCCATTCTCACCGGCGAGCCCCACCATGGTCCCTCTTTCGAGGGTAAACGAAACGTCGCGCAAAACGTGGTTGACGCGACGCCGCCATGGCCATCCGCGCGCGAAGGACTTCGCTACCCCCGTAACGCTGAGAACCGCTAATGCTGGGACGCTCCTGTCTTCTGTCACGGCAATCTCCTCAACCGACACTCTTCAGCAATCGGCTCGCCAGCAGTATGGGCGTTCGGCGCTGTCCGGCGACTCTTCAAGGGTAATCGCTATTTGAATCAAACTAGGACGGGACCACCATGGCTAATCACAGACGGGCAGCAAGCCGACGCCGGAAAGAGCAAGTTGCTGATGATAGGCTTCTGCTTTGGAGGCGCCTCGAGCTTTTAGCTCGGACCGCATCTCAGGCTCGGACAACGGCATAGTCGGACCTAGGATCTTAGAGCCGCGGGCGGCGCTCTGGTAGCCGCGGCACCCGCCGGTTCTGCGGCCTCCGTGGCCCGGGCTCCGGCGATGACCGCGGCCTGTGGGCTGAGCGATCTCGAGCCACTCGGTCCCCTTCCGAACATCGTGAGCGTCGTTGTTCATGAAGAATGGTCGGAAACGTCCGGCAGTTGGGGTACTGGCCTTGACCAATGGCTTGCAATGACACGTAGAGCCGCCTAGCTACGGGTGGCCTCCCTGGGACCCGGCCCACGATGACTTCTGCGACAGGCTGATGAAGATGTGAGAGACATGAAGTCGTCGGCAGGGACTGGTCATCGTTGCTTTCAGCGAGGCCCCGGTTCGCGTCAACGACACTGACTGTCATCGTGGCGGTTCGCGGATCGACTTGCTTGAGGACGCTAACATGGCTGGACGGTGTGCGGCCTAGGACAAGACGGCTCGCTGCTCGTTGACACGTCGAACCCGCCCTAAGCGGACGAGAGCGTTGCTTCGTAGCCGGCAGCCTTGACAGCGGCGATGAGCATCTGTTCGCTTGCCATTTCCGCGTCGAAGTCCACATTGGTCTGCTGTTTGGCGTAGCTGGTCTTCGCGCGCCTGACACCTGGCAACGCCTCAATCTTGTCGTCGATGGACAGCGCACAGCTGACGCAGTGCATTCCCTTGATTTCGAACTTCGTTTTCATAAATCGCCCTCTGGGATCACTAGCTGACCGAAATTGTGCCCGAGTACATCCCCATGCTGCAGGTGAACTTGATGGTCCCGGCTTTCTGCGCGGGTAAGTCGATCATGACCGTCCCCGTCTCCGGGAGAATCTTCTGCACACCGAGGGATGGCACGGTGAATCCTCTGGTACAACCGAAGTTCTTATTGGAGGCCACTTCGAGGCGAATGGGCTGACCGGCCTTCGCTAGGAGCCGGTTTGGGGAATAGGCCGTTGCGGTGACATCGAGGTGCAGTAGCTGAGCCGTCCCGTTCGTTGAACCGGAGACGGACGGCACGGAGCCTCCTCCCGGAACGAAGCTCGCGACTTCTGGCGTGGCGAGACGGAAGGCATCGGCAGAAGGCAGACTTTCGCCGCTGTCGAGATCGCGGCCCGTAAGCCGATGGGGCACAGCCGCGAGCTCTGTTTGTACGTCGTCGTAGGTCGGGTAGTTGAGCAGGTTCATCGCCGTGTTCACGGACAGCAGCCCGAGAAGGAGGACGGCGGCAGCCGTGAATCCAAGAAATCGCCCTTGCCGCTCGCCGCTAAGACCAGTCGCCAGGCGGCCGAGCGAGTAGAAGAGCGGAGCGGTGCCGAGAGTGAAGACGAACATCAAGGTCGCGGCGTATATCGGGCTGCCGGTCCCAAGGGCGAAGAATTCGACTGCCAGCGTCGTCCCGCAGGGAATGAAGACGGTCATCACACCGAGGAGTGCCGGTGCGAGCGCGTCGGAACGTTTCGAGACGCGGCGCACTCGGCGGGTCAAGAAGGCCGGTGGTTGCAAAACGACGTAGCGGAAAATCGGATGGACTTGGAGTAGATCCAGAGCAGTCGCCACCATGTACAGGCCGGCAAACAATTGAAGCCAGCCTCGCGTGGTCGGGCTGACACCAATGAGCGAACCGGTTGCTCCGAGCAGGAACCCGAGGGCAGTGTATGCGACCAGTTTGGCCGCCAGGAATGCCAACACTGGAGCGTGGCTGCTGCGCCGCGGGACTGACTTCGACTGAGGCTTCAGAGGCTGGGCAGCGACTTCGGCGCTCTGCGCTGCCATGACAGAGGCCAGAAGACCGCCCTGCACGGCCAGGCACGTCAAGCCGCCAGCGGTGAGCCCGGTGAGCAAAACGACGACCAGTTCCATCCAACGACACCCTTTGTAGTTTCAAGGACACGGTAACGGCCAACTCCCGCATCTGGCAACGCGTGGCGGCTACTGCCGCATGGAGCCGCCGGTCGGGCAGAACCAATACCACTGCCAGTCCGTAAGCCCAGCCACCGCGAGCACGGTCAGTCCGAGTACGGTCGATAAACCAACTAGTAGCGTGACAGTGTCGGGAGTTCGGATGCGCGCCTCGATGTGCCGAACCTCGCGGAGGGCGCTTCGCCGCTCCGCGCTGAGCCCGCATGCTCCGGCAACAACCTGCAAGCCATCCGCCTTGGTCAGCGCGGTCAGCAGCGGGCGGTCGTCTCCTTGTGACTCGACCGCGGCGCGGTCGGCCTCGGCCTCCCGGGCGGCTCGATAGTAGACAGCAAGCGAACGCCCCCGCAGGAAGACCGGCGAACTGAGAGCAAGGTCTACTAGCCAGCAGCGCAGCGGGTCGTAGCGAGTGCGATGATGGCGCTCGTGGAGCAAGACTGCCTCAATTTCCCGTGGCTGCAGCGAGGCCAACAAATCGGCGCCGAGATACACGCGGGGCCGCAAAAGTCCCGCGGTGAATGCGAGCCCGTCAGGCACTACAAGTACTGCCGTCTTCACGCCACCCGCAACGAAAGAAACTTCCCTGCGACCTCCCAGGTGGCGTCCGAATCGGCGCATCGTTCGCAGGTCGCGAACGGCGCGACCTGTGAATCGCATGAGGACTATCGTTCCCCAGACCATCACGATGATTCCCGCCGTGAGTCCCACAATCGCCAATGAACCCCTGCGAGCTCCCTCCTGGCAGGCCTCGAGCAGCCGGTTGACGGGATGGTCAAGGTCGGGGCGGAAGGCGACCAGGAACCAGAGGGGAAGACCGACAGATGCGAATGCCATCAGGAGCACCAGGGTCGCCGCTCCTTCGACCAGCCGTTGCGGGCCGGGCAGCCGGACATGCATCCACATCGCTATCCATTGAAAGCTTGCAATCAAATTCATGGCTTCGTCTCGGGGTCCTGATCTGGGTTATCCGCGAGCAGTCTGGCGACGAGCGCTCGCTGTTCGGGAGACAGCGTCTTAACGAAACCGGTTAGAGCCGGTGGTCCAAACTTGGCGATAGCGTCTCGAGCGACCCGGCCACCCAGGTCGCCGGCGATGTCCTCTGCCGGGCGAGCCCGGTAGGCGTAGGCCCGGCCTTCTGCCTGTCGCTCAAGGTATCCCTTTTGCCAGAGGCGGGTCAGGACGGTCATGACGGTCGTGTAGGCCAGTGGCCGGTCCTGCTTGGTGAGCTGCTGAAGCACCTCGTGGACGCCCACCCTTTCCTGTCCAGCACGGACGGCGGCGAACACTTGCCGTTCCAGCTCGGGAAGGTTTTCGGCGATGTCGTTGTTCTTGGTCATAGCACTACGTTGACCCCCTGAAAGTAACGGAAGATCTCGATCAGCGCACCGGTAAAGATCAGCACTCCCATCGCCACCATGACCGTCCC
>JBDSEP010000071.1:0-4910 GCA_039919985.1 Tepidiformaceae bacterium
TCACCCTGCCCATGCCCTCGGGATCGTTCAAGTTGGTGACCTGGCCGATGGCCACGCCGGCGCCTCGCGAGGTAATCGCCGAAGCAGTCTGTCCGCGGCCCAGGATCAGGTCCGCCGTCGTCTCGGCTTCCATCCCGGAAGTCCAGAAGAATGTTTCGTAGAACTTGGTCGGGCGATAGACATGGCGGACGCGGCTAACGAAGTACTTGCCGCTGAACCGCGTGCCGATCTTCTGGAGCTTCAGCCACGTCGCTGGCACCACTGTTGGGTCGCCGATGAGTCGTCCTTCGCCGTGCAGGTCGCGAGTCCAGCGATCCGCAAGGGCTGCCTTCGCCAGGTTGTCCGCCACCGCCTGCTTGCTGACCGGCATATCCGAGACGAGCAACGTCGCGCTCCCGAACGCTCCGGTAGCTTTAGATGCGGTGTTCGCCGCGAAGCCCACCTTCGAGGCGGCCGAGAGCGCCGTTGTCGCCTGCCCCACCACGACTGCCTTCGTCTTCGGGTCCCATCCGCGGACAGACACTGTGCCGATCTGCGAGGTGGCAGCAAGCACAGGACGGAACTCCATGAGTTCGCTGAAGTAATCGGCTGTAACTTCGGTAGTAAATGCGGACGCTGGCTTGACCGTCAGCTTCGCCCCGTCGGAGACCACAATGAGGCCGTTGCGCCGCGCCAGCCGACAGATCAAGTCGAAGGCCGAGACGTTGTCCTGCAGCACATAATCGTGGACGTCAATGGTGGCGGACACTTCGCTGCTCAAGCCCCCGGCCTCGCTCACGAGTTCCTGGATGACGGTGTTATCGGGCGTGCTTTCCCAACGTTTCACCTTGCTGCCGCGATGCAGGCGGTGCGTCTTGTCGAGCGCCCGGATTACGAGCGAACTGGGGCTGGAGGCGTAGATCATCGGCTCCACCGCCGTGATCTCGCCATCGAAGAGTGGAGAGGCGATCGTGCTGTCGTCGTGGGCGCCCACCGTAATCTTAATCGCCTTGCCCACGCTGAACCGGCTGTCGTCCATCAACTTCAGACGGTTGTCGTGGAACTCGATGGTTGCCATTCCCGGAAGAAACACCGCTCGGTCCACCTCGATCCGCATGACCGCCATGGCGAGTTCAGGAGGGATGACGGCTCCCTCGATGGCTACCTTGAACTGCGGGATCGCAATGGGGTTCGCTTCGGCCGGCACTACTCGGCCTCCAGCGGTGGGAGCGCCAAAACAGTGCCGGGCCGCAGCTTCAGTGGGCTATCGATGTTGTTTACGCGCGCGATGAATCGCCAGAGTTCAGCGTCTCCGTATTCTCGCGCCGCGATCAGATCCAGGGTCTCGCGCTGCTCCACGATGTGCGTCCGGTGGCCGCTTGCGCCACGCGAAGTTGGGTTCTGGCCGGGGAAGATCGAGGCGTCAACTGCCTGCTTCAGCGAGATGTCGACCGTAGTCCGTACAGGCGTGCCGTTCTCCAGGAAGAGCAGAAAGCTCTGGGTCAGGTTGGTAACCACAGCCTTGAACGCTGGCCCGCCGCCCCACTGGAATTCGCACATCGGCGGTTGGCCCTTGTTGGTGGCGGAATCGGGCGCCGAAGGGGCAACAAGCGCGAGGTCCCAGAGTTTGTTCGTGTACTCCGTCCTCACGTCTTTGCCAGTCTTCGTTGTATCGAAAAAGAGTTTGAGCGTGATGGTCACGCCTTTGCCGCCCGTGAACTCCGGTCGGGGCACGTTGCCGCCGATGACGACCGCGTCCGAGTAGCCTACCGTCTTCGTCATCGAATAATCCGTCGGGTTGAACTGGAACTCGACCGACTGATTCGTGTCGAGATTCTTGAGCTTCGCCTTTACGAGCGCCATCTCGTGCCTCCTCTGGAACCGGGTGCAGCCATGTTGCTGCGGGGAAGTCTATCTGCGGACCGTTGGAGGCTCACGCCTGGCCCCGCTGGCGTTCGCGTTCCACGCGAAGTTCCTTGCGCACGAACTGCCACACGTGCTCCGTGATCTGCTCGAGGTCATCCTCTGATATCCCGGAGTCGTTCGTCGGCCGGTCGTCGTTCTGTTCCACGGAGGTGATTGCCCCGAAGGCCTCGTCCTCTCGCAACGTTCGCTGCACGCCCTCGTCTGGACCTTCCACATTGAGCGGCATCTCCGGGCTTCGTTGCACCGCCAGCGATTGATGCGCCTCCGGTGACGCCACGGCTCGCGCTACGTTCGGGGTTGGGCTGGTCGAACCCGCGGCCGCTCCGTGCGATCGCGCGAACAGAGGCTGGTCGAGTGCCGCGCTGCCTCCTAAACTCCCGGCCGTGGCAGTCGCCCCCGCGATGCTGCGATTAAGTTCGGAGAATCCGCGGCCACCTTCAAGAGTTGTCGCTAGCTCCAAGGCCCCCGTTGCCCCGTCATTCGTATCCTCGCCGGCCGGCACGAAGCCCGTCGCCCTCGAGAGGAGGCCCGCTTCGGGCGCGGAACCTTCACTGGTGCTTCTCGCCATAGCCCGCCGGGTTCCGGGAGCGGTCGTGGCGCCTCGTCCATTCGTGGTTGTCTCCGCCGCTCTGCTGGAGAGCGGAAGCTCGATGCCGGGTCGTCCAGCGGCTGGCGTGGCGACCGCGCGGGCGATTACGGGGACGAACCTCGATGCCGATTCTTGCCCGCCGCCAGTCTCGCTCGATGGTGTTTCGCCATCAACGCGCGCCAACGCGGCGGCTTCTTGAGCGTCCGCCGCCGTTGGGCTCGCAAGATCCATCCGCAGATGGTCCCGCCGCGGCTCCGCCCCGCCTGGAGTCGCCAGGGCTGGGACCGTCGGAAGGTCCGTATCGCCCTGACTCGGCGCAACCGCGGACCGCTGAACCGGGCCGGGAGCTGTGGAGGCCGACGAATCGGAGGTGATGACCGCCTCTGTGCCTGGTGCGGTTTGGCCGGGCGATGAGGCGAGCTCCATTACTAGCGCGTCGCCCATCAGGTTCACGCTTGCGGGCGCTGCTGGCGCAGACTCTGGTGGGCTCGCCCCGTCTGCAGCTTGACGCTGCGCTGTTTCGTGCGACCTTGCGGCGCTTCCGGTGGGGGCTGTTCCGCTGGGCGCAGCGACTTCGGGGGATGCCCGCCCCGGTCCGCCGGAAAGATCGGCGGAGGACGCGGCGATGAGCAGGTCGCCCTCGACGTCTCGATTCGCAGGGGCAGCCAGCTCCATAGCTGTCAGCTCCGGTGCGGACGCGCTTCGCGCAATCGCCGGTAGCGGGGGCGTCCCAGTCAGCTCCTCCTCCGGCGCGCTCGCCGCTGGCATTTCGCGCAGGGGCTCACGCGCCGCCTCGGGTTGCCCCGAATCGGCCGACCCGCGGGCCGACGCATGCTGCAGTGGAAGCTCTGAACTCCTCGGTCGTGGTTCTCCGCTTGGACCGGGGGCCGCAGAGGCAGCCGGCGTGGGGGTGCTGCTTGCAGCGTCGGTCGCGCGCTGGGCCAGGCTCGCACTTGTATGCTCGGCAGCCTCCCTCGGGCGCTGCAGCGGGTCGTTCCGCGAGTCACTTGCCGCGAGCGCCAGGGGCATTTCCGCCACTTCTCCCGTCGCGGCGCGTTCCACTGTCGCGAATACCGAATCGGCTGCACTCTGCTCGCCAGGCACGTTCGAAGCGAGCGTCAGATCGGTGCGCTCTCCGGGCACATCTACAGCATCTGCCGACGGCGCGGCTGCGAGTGGTGCTTGCGTCGCGGCGGCTGGAGTGGGCGCAGCGGTAGTGGCCAGGTCTGGACTCGCGACGCGTTGCGCGGCGCTCGCTCGCCCCTGCTCCAGAGGTCGCGAAGCCTCGGCTCCGGTGGAATTCGAGTTCTCTACTGTCTCGCTTCCACGACGCAGGAAGCGTAAGGGAGCGAATCGACGCCGAATTGGGTTTGGGTTAACACCAGATGCGGTCGGCGGCTGTTGGAGCGTAAGTTCCGGTGCGCTCGCGTGGGCCTCCGTCCGCTGGGACGCTACGGTCCGTGCGATACCAGCGGACGGCGCCACCGCCGGAACAGTGGTCCCCGGCACCTGTGCCGACCCCGAGCGAGTCGAGGTGCTAACGCCGGATGCGGTCGTTGTCGTTTGGGTACTCGACTCGGTTACGGCGTTCATGCTCGAATTACGGGACGCGTCAACGGTCGCTTCCGGCTGACGCTCGACTTCCGACACGCCACCTTTCGTTCCCGTAGGGGACTCGGCGAGGGTCAACTCAGCGCGATCGCCCGGGCCCGCCGGCGCGCCCGCGCTCGCTACTGTGCGCAAGACTTCAGTCATGAGCCCGGCCGGCTGCGCGACCGGCGGCCGTTCACCGGCTTCGGCACCAGGCGGAGCTTCTGAGGCGAGATGAGTCGGAGTTCCCGGCAGAGGACGCCCCGCAGGTGTATTCGAGGACGGTGGATCTGCCTCCACCGCCCCGACCAAAGGCGTTGGGCCCTGCGCCGACACTTCCTGCGGTGCCGCGGCTGTGGGCGAAGCGTTGGCTGCCGCGGGCGTGCCGGTGGCCATCGTTCGTGAGATGCCGTTCGTCGCACTTGCCGGCGGCGTCGTGTGAGCGAGCGGAAGCTCCGTTTCGAAGACCTCGGTGCTCGGCCCGAGGGTCGGGGATACGGGCGTCGCCACACCGTCCGTCGAACCCTTCCCGCTACCCGATAGGAGGACGTTCGTCTCGCTGAGTACGGGAGAAGTCATTCCGGTAGTCTCTGGGGACTCCGCGACGGTATCGGGCATTCCGCTGGGGACCGCCGCCTCGGGCGCGCGCTGCAGACTCACGGGCTCCGCCATTGGACGGCTCTCCGTCTCATTTGCGGGAACGCCTGGCGAGGCCGGTCCGTTTGATGGCGCTGCCTGCACTGGTGGCGCAACTGCGCTATTGGTCGTTGATTCGAGGTCCGCAGTGCTAACCGGTTGTGACGGCTGCGTGCCGGTCGGCGACGGC
>JBDSEP010000117.1:0-3093 GCA_039919985.1 Tepidiformaceae bacterium
GTATTCGGGGTGGGCTTCGAGATAGGCTGGGGAGACCATCTGCTCGGCGAGGAAGGCGACGCGGGCGTCCACGTCCACAGGGCGGTTAGCCATCTCGTTGTCCACTTCGGGCGGCCGCTTGACTCCGTGTGCGTTGCCTGGCGTGGTACAGCCGAGGACGAGCGCCCCGAGCCGCGCGCCGTGGTCGATGCCGAGGCGCTGACAGATGCGCCCGCCCATGGAGATGCCGTAAGCGTGGGCACGTTCGATGCCAAGGTGGTCGAGGAGACCGACAGCATCGGCGGCGAAGCCCTCGATGGAGTAGGCGGGTTCACGCGGCTTGTCGCTCTCGCCGGTCCCGCGGTGGTCGAAGAGGATGACGCGGTGGTGGGCGGCGAAATCCTCGCGGACGGCGTCCCAGCCGTGGTGGTCGCTGCCCTGGCCCATGATCAGGAGGATGGGCGGGCCGCTGCCAAGCTCTTCGTAGTAGAGAGAGACTTCGTTGACGAGTGCATGAGGCATATGCCGGACGTTAGCTGGCGGTGAGGGCGTCGGCAAGCGGTGTTTGCACGAAGGTCGGCGGCTTGCTCTTTCCGTCTCTCACCTCGCCAAAGCGGACGAGGAGAGAGGCCCTTGCCATTACGGTTGCGTGTTTGAGCCGCCGTTGTTCGTTGCGGAGCTGGAATTCGCCCCGGTCGTAGTGCGGTTAGCGGAGAGCAGCTGTGCGATGAAAGCGGAGAAGATGCCACCGCCTTCGCCACCGCCCCCACCGACCATGATGTCGGGGGTGATCTTAAGGCCGGCGGCGGCGATCGCCTTGGAGACTTCAATGCCGGTGAGGTTACCCTGGCCCATGGCGGCGACCTGCTTTTCGTAGGCCTCTGCGGTGGCGGAGCCGACGGCGAGGATCTTCTTCCCCTCGGCGTCACCATTGAGTTCGATGGCGCGGGCAAGGCCCTCAGCCTCGATGACCGTCTTCTGACGATTCTGCTCGGCGACCTGAACGCCGATCTGAGCGCTCACGAGGTTAATCTGCTGGTCCGCTTGAGCCCGCGTGTTCTCGGTGGCGATACGCTCGTGTTCGGCCTTCTGCTGCTCGACGAACATCTCCTGCTGCTGGGAGGCGATCACGCGGCGAGTCTGGATCGACATCAGCTCCTGCGGGAGGACGATCTGAGAGATAAGCACGGAGACGCATTCGACGTGATAGCGCTCGAGTTCGGCGCGGGCACGCTCTTCGGCTTTTGCCTGCTCCTCGGCGCGGTCCTGCATGAAGTTCATGGCGGCGGAGGAGGACGCCTGGTTGCGGAATGAGGAGTCGATCATCGGGTGGATGACGTGGTCGATGAGGTTCTCGATCGAGCCGATCTTCGCGACCATAAGTGGCGCCTGGTCCGGGCGAACGCGAATCACGACTTTGACGCTGACGCTCATCTCGAAGCCATCGCGGCTGATCACGGAGAGAGGGTTGAAGAGCTGTACGCGAGCCACCTGACCGGAGGGGACTGCGGGCGAGGAAGGCGTGGGCTCGTTGACGACGCCCTCTTCGGCCCAGTCGATGGTGAGGTTGGTGGTGGGGACGATGTAGGCGATGTAGGCCCAGCGGTTGAGGTAGTAGACGCCAGGCCCGGCAACTTCGGCCTGGATGCCGCGGAAGCCGGAGGGGACGACGTAGACCTCTGTGCCGATCTTCAGGGTGTCTTCGTGCGGGCTGAGGTTTGGCTGCTTGCCGACGTTGGAGACGAGGACCGCGACTTCGCCGCGCTCGACAACGATGACTTCATCGAGCTGCGTATCGAACATCAGTGGGTTGACGTAGTAGGTGCCAGGGCGGAGAAGGTCATACTGGGGACCGCGCTGGCCGCCAGCGGTGAGGAAGGCGGAGCCGTCCTGGAAATCGCCGTGGCCAGCGACGGAGACGGCAACCAGTTCGCCATCCGGGAGCGGCGCGCCATCCTTCGCAGTGACAAGACCGACCTGGTTGGCGTGGACGATCGTGGCCGGCTTCACATCGACGGCGAAGAGATCCGAGTTGATGCGGTAGCGGCCGGGAAGGAGGACCTCGATCTGTGGTCCGCGCTGGCCTCCGTTGATGAGGAACGCCTGGCCGTCCTGGAAGGCGAGGTGGCCTTCGATGGCGTGGGCAAGGAGGCGGCCGGGACGGATTGGGTCGCCGTCACGCGCGCTGACGATCCCCACCTGGCCCGCGGGCACGGTGACCGAAGGCTCGGTACGGACGCGGAAGAGGTAGGTGTTGATGCGGTACTTGCCGGGCGGCAGGATGTCGATCTGGGGGCCCTTCTGGCCGCCGTTGATGAGGAAGCGCTCGCCATCCTGGAAGGTGTCGTGCGCTTCCACATGGCGGCCGAAGATGCGGCCGGGGTCGAGCGCCCTGCCATCGATGGACTCGACGAGGCCGACCTGGTCCTGCTCGATGAGAATCATCACGTCTTTGCGGACGGCGTAGAGGAAGGGCGGGAGGAAGTGGAGGCCGGGGGCGAGCACGCGGGCCTGGATGCCGATCTGGCCTTTCATGGCGATGACGCGGCCTTCCGGAAGGCCCTGGCCCAGGTAACGGCGCTCGAGGACGCCTATCTGCTGGCCCCCAATGTTAACGAGCATGTGCCCGCCGACGATGAGGATGAGGAGCACGGCGAGGATAACCGCCGCGACAATCAGGGGGACCAGTGGCATCGGAGTTCTTGCTTTCTGCGGGAGTGGGATCCGCCGGGGCTCGGCTGGCGGAGGCGGGAGGTTTTCGCCCTTGAACCGAACGCGACCTAGTGTAGCGCGCGGCGGCTCAGGGCGTGGGGCACGCGCGTTGCCCGGGGAGGCATCGGGCGAGGTAGGCTGGGAAGCTTGTCAGGTGCCGGCGAAAAGTGGAGCCTGTGAAGTGGACTATTTTACGTGCCGGTTACACAGCCTCCGTTGCGGCGCGCGCGCGTTCGCTGGCAGCGTATTTCGAGCTTCCCGGAGGAATCTATGCAATCGTCTCACTTCCGTTTACTCCTCGGTCTCTGCGGTGCCTTCATCCTCGCTGCCGCAGCAAGCGCGTTCCTAACCGGCCGCGGGGAAGCGACTGACCCGACTGTGAGCGTCAGCATCAGTCAGCGA
>JBDSEP010000134.1:0-2697 GCA_039919985.1 Tepidiformaceae bacterium
GCAAGGTCGAACAGACCTGACGAGCCGTTGGTGTGGTCGTTCATGTTCAGGGCGAGAATACGGATGATCTCACCGAAGCCCAGGGTGACGATGGCGAGGTAGTCACCTCGAAGCGGGAGTACGGGGAGGCCTAGCAGAACGCCAACCAGCGCGCCCACGCCGACTGCCAGGGGTAGGAGGTACCAGTAATGGAAGGCCGGCTCGAAATGCGGGGAATCGGGGGCGCCGAGAATGCCCACCACGTACGCGCCCGTCGCGAAGAACGCGACGTAGCCGAGGTCCAGCAACCCCGCGAGACCGACGACGACGTTGAGGCCCATGCCCAGGGTCGCGTAGAGCGCTACGAGGAAGAACATCCGCACCCAGATGTCATCGAAGAATGGGATGACGAGGATTGCGAGGCTGAGGGCGAACCAGATGAAAGGACGGAGCTGAGCGGGAAGCCGGCCCCATGTCTTCGCTCGTGCATCCTGCAGGGGCCGTCTGAGGCGCCCGACGGCGGAAGTCTCAGGCACGCTTCGCCTCCTTCTGGTGGAAAATCCCTGTCGGGCGAACGATCAGGATGAGCACCAGGAGCGTGAACGCCACAACGTCCTTCCACTCATTTGGAAGGTTCACGCCAGGGATTTCGTTCAGCAATTCGCGACCGAGTGATTCGGCGAGGCCGAGGAAGAATCCGCCCACGACGGCGCCCGGAATGCTGCCGATACCGCCGAGCACGGCGGCGGTGAAGGCCTTCAGGCCCGGGATGAATCCCATGTTGCCGCGGATGCTGCTGAGGAAGAGTCCGTAGAGCACGCCCGCGAAGCCCGCCATGATCGCGCCGAGAACGAACGTCACCACGATGGTCCGGTTAACGTCGACGCCCATGAGCGAGGCGTGTTCGCGGCTTTCCGAGACGGCCCGAATCGCCCTGCCAGTTTTCGTCCGCTGGATGAACCAATAGAGGCCCGCCATCATGGTCAGGGACGCGCCGATCAGGAAAATCTGAAGGTAAGTGATGGAGACCGGACCGAACCCCAGGTCGCCGTCCGGGAAAATCTGCGGGTAGAACTGCGACTTCCCATCGAGAAAGCCATCGTCGACTAGGTGACTGAGGAAGATGCTGACGCCGATGGCGCTGATCAGCGGGGCGAGCCGGGGCGCGTTGCGCAGTGGTCGATAGGCCACACGTTCTATGGTCGCGGCGGTAAGGGCGGAAGCGGCGCCGGCGGCAAGGAGGGCTGCGAGAATGGCAAAGAGAATCATGATCCCGGAGATGTCATCTCCGCCGAGGGCCACCAGCGTGCCGTAGCCTGCGAACGCCCCGATCATGAAGACTTCGCCGTGGGCGAAGTTAATCAGCTGGAGCACACCGTAGACCATCGTGTACCCCAGCGCGATGAGGGCGTAGATGCTTCCGGTGGTTAGGCCGTTGATAGTCTGGTCGGCCCAGAATTCGGCGGACTGGGCCATGAAGAGCGGAACCACAGGAATCACCCCGGACGCCTCTAGACGGGCCGAACTCTGGGAAAAGGCGGAGAGCCGTCTGCCCATGCTGACGGCTCTCCCGATTCGTTGCGGTCACTCGGACCGCGTGTGGTTACTTGACCTCGACGTACTTCCCACCCTTGACCTGGAAGAACTTCACCACCGCACCAGCACGGTTGCCATTAGAGCCGAACTTGATTTTGCCGGTGGCACCATCTGGTTCGCTGGCTTTGATGGCCGCATTGAGTTCTTTCATGTCGATCGTGAGCTTGCCGCCGCTATCCTTTGCAACCTTGTCGATCGCCTTGAGGATGATGTTGGCAGCGTCGTACGCCTCGGGCCCGAAGGTGGCGGTGTTGCCGTCGCCCTTGAACTTTGCCTTGTAGGCTGCGGCATACTTGTCGAAATCGGTCCCGTGGTCTCCAGGGAGGGCGAGATAGGCGCCTTCAGCAGCATCCTTGGCGCCGCTGATCAGCTCCTCGTTTTTGACGCCGTCGCCGCCCATGAACGGGGTGTTCTTGAGATCGCCTTCGGCGCGGAGCTGCTGCAGGAACGGGGTCGCTTCGCCGTAAAAGCCGGCGAGATAGACGAGGTCCGGCTTGGCGGCCTTGATGCTGGAGATGATCGCTTTGAAGTCGCTCTGCTTCTTCTCGTAACCCGCCGGGCTGCCGACTATCTTGCCGCCTCCAGCCTTGAACGATTCCATAAACGCGTTGCTCAGGTCCTTGCCGTAATCATCGGTATCGAAGACCACAAAAGCCGTCTTCGCCTTGAGCGTATTCTTGGCGAAGTCGGCCTGGGACTTCGCCTCGTCGGCGTTGAGCACCGGCACGCGGAAGAAGGTGACGTACGGACCTTCGGTGCGCGTCGGCGCGGTCAAGTCGCCGGCAGTTGCGGACGGTGAAATGTGCGTGATTCCTGCTTTGTCGTAAGCCGCGAGCGAGGCGCGCGTGCCGCCGGAGCAGATCGGTCCGATGACTGCAACCACGTTGGCTTTGATTAGACGATCCGCTGCAGCTGGACCGCCCTCCGCCGTGCAGAGGTCATCCTCACGGACGAACTCCACCTTGTGGCCCTTGATGGTGACGCCCTCTCCAGCTGATTCGGCTGAGTCGGCAATCGGCACGCCAAGACCCTTCGCGTCACCCGACAGCGCGGTTGAGATACCAATCTTCACTGCGCCATCGACGGTCACCGACTTGAAGCCGGCGCTCTTGTACCCGGCGT
>JBDSEP010000239.1:0-5013 GCA_039919985.1 Tepidiformaceae bacterium
ATCGGCCGCTCGGAAGCAGACTACCGGGAGACCCTCCGCGACGTTGCCGAGGTCCGCGTTAAGCGATCTTTGAGCCTTAACAAGCTCGCAGAGACTGAAGGGATCGATGTTTCAGCCGATGAGATAGAGGAGGAGCTCGACACGCTCGTAGCTCCAATGGGTGATGATGCCTCCCGTTTTCGGGATATGTTCGCCACCGAGGAGGGTGTCTCCACTATCCGCCGCAACCTGATGTCCAGAAAGACGCTCGAGCGTCTGACAGCGATCGCCAGCGGCGAACGAGAGGAGCAACCCGCATGATTGAGCGTCCCAACGCTATCCATTCTTTGGTTCAGGCCGTCATCCCCACCGTCATCGAAAGTGGCCCGCGCTCCGAGCGTGCGTTCGATATCTTTTCGCTCCTCCTCAAGGAGCGCATCGTCTTTCTGGGCACACCAATCGATGACCAGATCGCCAACCTCATCGTCGCCCAGCTCCTCTTCCTCCAGCGGGAAGACCCCGAGCGCGACATCAGCATGTACATCCACTCCCCAGGCGGCGTGATCACCGCCGGCCTCGCGATCTACGACACCATGCAGCTGATCGAGCCCGCCGTCTCCACTATCGCCGTTGGTCAGACGGCCTCCATGGCCACCGTTCTTCTCTGCGCCGGGGCGGCCGGCAAGCGCTACGCCCTGCCCAATGCCACCGTGCACATGCACCAGGCGCTCGGCGGCGCCCGTGGGCAGGCCTCCGATATCGAGATCGCGGCGAAGGAGATCCTTCGCAACAACGAGATCATTCGCAACATCATCGCCAAGCACAGCGGACAGCCAGTGGAGCGAATCACCAAAGACTTCGACCGTGACTTCTACCTGGATGCCCAGGGTGCCAAAGAGTACGGACTGGTCGACGAGCTACTGGCGAGGCGCGAAGACGCGCCGAAAAACTAGACACGGGGGATACCGCTTTGGCAGGAAACCGCACCAATCGCGTTCAGTACCATTGCTCGTTTTGCGGCAAGAACCAGGACCAGGTCCGGCGCCTAATCGCCGGCCCGGGCGCGGTCTATATCTGCGACGAATGCGTCGACCTCTGCCGCGAAATCATCGACGAAGAAACGGGCTCAGCCAGCACGCCGGCTACTGCCAAGGGCGTCGCGGGCTCTTCGCAGCGCGTCCCGCCCCCGAAGGTCATCTACGATCACCTCGAGGAATACGTTATCGGCCAGGAGCAGGCCAAGAAGGTCCTCTCCGTCGCCGTCTATAACCACTACAAGCGCATCGGTGCCGCGGTCGAGAACGATATCGAACTCGAAAAGTCCAACATCCTCCTCGTTGGCCCCACCGGCGTCGGTAAAACGTACCTCGCCAAAACGCTCGCCAAGATGCTCGATGTCCCCTTCTCCATCGCTGACGCCACCGCCCTCACGGAGGCCGGCTACGTCGGCGAAGATGTCGAGAACATCCTCCTCCATCTCATCCAGGCCGCTGATTTCGACATCGCAAAGGCCGAGCGCGGCATTATCTACATCGACGAGATCGACAAGATCTCCCGCAAGAGCGACAACCCCAGCATTACGCGCGACGTATCGGGAGAGGGCGTGCAGCAAGCGCTCCTAAAGATCATTGAGGGCTGCGTTGCCAACGTTCCGCCCCAAGGTGGACGCAAGCACCCCCACCAGGATTTTCTCCAGATCAACACCGCCAACATTCTCTTCATCTGCGGCGGCGCCTTCGAAGGGCTCGAAACCCACATCGAAAAGCGCCTTACCCGGGACCACGTGCGCATCGGCTTTCAGGCTGACCGCGCTTTCCGTGGCAACCAGCTGGACCAGATTCTCACGCACGTCACCCACGATGACCTGCTCGAGTTCGGGCTCATCCCCGAGTTCGTCGGACGTCTGCCCATGGTCGTCGGCCTCTCGTCGCTCGATGCACCGTCGCTCGTCCGTATCCTCACGGAGCCGAAAAACGCGCTTATTAAGCAGTACCAGCGCTACTTCGCCATGGACGGCGTAGAACTCGTTTTCACCGATGACGCGCTCCGCGCAGTGGCCGAAACCGCCATCAAACACAAGACCGGCGCACGCGGCCTCCGCACGGTGCTCGAAGAGTGCCTGATGGAAGTGATGTACGACATCCCTGGCCGCACAGACGTGCGCAAGTGCGTCGTCAACGCCGAATCCGTGACCAAGGGCATTCGCCCGCTCCTCCTCACCCGAGGCGGCCAGCCGGTCGATGTCACCGTCATCCCTGTCGCGGTGGATATCGTCCGCCCTGAGAGCGCCTGACGCCGTCTCCCTGAGCCCCAACCGATGGGTGCCTCGCGAGAGGCCCTGCTCTCATGCGTCGATTTTCGCTGGGCCGGTATACTTGGCGCACGAACTCGGAGGGAACAGGGCATGTTGAGCTACGTCGATCGAATCCAGATCGTGGTACCGGACCGCGAGGCGGCCGTAACCAAATGGGAAACGCTCTTCGGCGCGGTGAAGGTCGGCGAAGGTGGATCGCGCGTCCTCAACTCCCACCGCACCACTGTGCAGGCGGGCACCAGCCTCTTCGAGTTCCTTGAACCAGCTGGCCCCGGCCCTGTGCGCGAATGGGCCGAGAAGTGGGGCCAGGGGCTATACGGCGTTGGATTCGCCACACCCGATATCGCTGCCATGCAACGCCACTTCGATTCCCAGGCGGTCCGCGCAGTCGACGAGAAGGGCGCCCTCTACCTCGAAGCTGGCCAGACTCACGGCATGCCCACAATGGTTGTCCAGGAGGAGAAGCGAGAGCCCGTTGGTGCCATCTCCTTTCTCTATGAAGTGACGAACCCCGTTGCCGATTGGCAGGATACCGCCGCTCTCTACACGCGTATCTTCGGCCTCGATCCCGTCCAGTACTCCCCAATCGATAGCGAACTCTACGGCTACAAGGGCACTCTCACGCTCTTCGCGCCTCCTGAACGGCTGGACCGCATCGAAATCACCCAAACCTCCGGCGACCATGCCATGGACCGCTTTTTCAAGAAGCGCGGACCGTCGCTCTACATGTGCTACATAGAGACTGAGGACGTTCCGGCGCTCGCGGAGCGGCTGCGCGGCGCGAACGCACGCTTCACCGATAGCGAGGACCGCCCGCCCGAAACAGGCCTCTTCATCCATCCCAGCACTCTCTACGGCATGCTCATGGGCGTCAGTCGCACAAACTACGCCTGGGTCTGGAGTGGCCGCCCGGAGCTCGCGGGCAATGGTGCCCGGGAGAGCTATCAGGCGCATTGAGCCGGCAACCTCAGACGCTCATCGCGAGACGAGAACGCCCCCCGCTACCCCCACAAACGCCACCACAGCGATGATGATCTGCGGGTCCGTGAACATAATCTGGTCCGGCGCGTCAGTGCTTCTTGGACCGTTCAACAGGAAGAGGTAGCGGAACAGGGCGAAGGCCACGAACGGGATCGTCACCGCCATTCGCCCATCCTCCGGCACATTCCTCGATTCGATTGTGTAGAGCGCGTAGCTGACGAGCGCCGTCGCCGCGCTTATCGTGAGCAGCTGCCCGAGCAACTCGCCCGGATACCCGGCCAGCGAGGGGCGATGGAGCGCGGCGTCCGGGCCAAGCTGGCGGTACTCCGCCCACCGTTTACTCACTGCAAAGAACAGCGCCGCAAAGCTCGAACAGACGTATAGCCATGGGCTTATCTGCACGTCGATAACGGCTCCCCCGGCCACCGCCCGCGCCACGACGCCCGTGCAGAGGATGATGATGTCCAGTACAGGCACGCCCTTTAGCCCGCTCGAATAGGCGATCATCACCACCGCGTACCCCGCCAGCACGGCACCGCCCGCGCTATCCAGCCAGAACGCCAGCGGCGTCGCCACGGCTGCCAGGATAATCGCTGCCACACCCCCAGCCTGCGGAGAGAGCTCGCCCGCCGCGATCGGTCGCCGCCGTTTGCGCGGATGCAACCGGTCGAGGTCGCGGTCCAGGATGTCGTTCAGCAGGTAGATTGAACTCGAGACCATGCACCAGAGCCCGAATATCGCACAGGTGCGCCAGAGCAGGGGCCACCAGCTGCTCGCGTCGCCAGCGCGCCACGCATCTCCTGCGGAAAAGACCAGGGCGGCGAAGACGATGCCATTCTTCGGCCACTGGTAGGGACGCATGGCGATGAACAGCGACCGTGCCGAACTCCGACGCCGAGTGGCTGGCTCGTTCACTCCGGCGTCCGCGTGATAGCGGCCCACTGACCTCTGACCGCATTCACCAGTGCCTCGGTAGCCACGGGAAACACCGCGTTCCCGGCCCCGGCCGCTGCCCATACATTTTCGAAGCGCTGCAGGCTCTCGTCCACCACAACGTCGCTCGGGTTCAACTGCCCTACGGGCGAAACCCCACCTACCGGAAAACCCGTATGCGCCAGCACTTCCTCGGCCGTCCCCATCCTCAGCTTCTTCCGCCCCACACCTACAAGCTGCGCCAGCAGCGCCGTGTCCACCTGGCGGTCGCCCGCCGCCAGTACAACCGTTGGCCGCCCGTCGGCGAAGAAGAACAGCGTTTTCACGATCTGTCCGCGCTCACATCCGCAGGCTGCGGCTGCTTCTTCTGCCGTCCGTGTGCTCGCGTCCATCTCCGTCGCCTCCCCGGGCAGGCCAAGATTACGGAGAGCGGCGCGGACACGATCCTGGGGTGACACGAGCGATAGCGTACTCGACGCTGCACCAAGGAGCCGCGTCCCGCGCCAGGCGGAACGGTCGCCCCTTCGGACACTCCGGGCGCCCCAACCGAACGCCGTGCTACCGTTCGAAGGTGCCGAAGACGCGTGCGGACCTCCTGATGGTAGCCAAAGGCCTCGCCGAGAGCCGCGAGGCTGCCCAACGCCTGATCATGGCCGGGAGGGCCCGCGTCGGCACGCTCACCCTTGTAAAGCCCGCAACCATGCTGCCTGAAGACGCCCCCATCGTCGTCACCGAGCAGGAGCGCTTCGTCAGTCGCGGCGGGCTGAAGCTCGATGCCGCCCTCGAACACTTCGGCCTGGACGTCG
>JBDSEP010000310.1:0-4114 GCA_039919985.1 Tepidiformaceae bacterium
ACGAACCGCGGTGCACGCGCACCCAATCGGCGGCGTGGGCGAGAGCCACGGCGCCACCGGCGCAGCCGCTTTCAGTGATCGGAAGGCGAGCGGTATCGTCCTGCAGGCCCAATCGTTCGATCAGCTCGACGCCCCAGCCGGGAACGGTATAGCCCGTGCACGAGGATGTGACGAGACATCCGACGTGCCCGGGTGGAACGCCTCCGAGGGCGGCCCGTGCCGCTTCCGCTGCGAGGCTCGGGACGGTCTGCTGGTAGATCCGGTTGCGCCCTTCTATCCCGTCGAGATTCGCCAATTCCTGCGGGCTGAGGGTGGACGCGCGGGAGTTGATTTTCGTGCCGCGGGCGATCGCTGCCACGCGCCTCGGGTCACCGGCGAGCAGGCCGATCTGGCGGGCGGCCTCCGCCTGTGGCACGCGGAGAGGCGGATGGGCTACGCCTGCGCTCACGATACGGACGGTTTCCATCTTCGAAGCGTAACCCGACCAACGACGTTGCGGTGTATGCGCACCCTCATTTCGCCCACGATGTAACGCCAAAGCAAGGTTCCGGAGAGGTTCGGCATGGGGAGAGATATGGCCACCATTGGATACTGCCGATGGTAGTGGTGACGGATGCGCGTGCAACGCGGCGCGTTGGAGACGTTATGACAGCAAAACGCGCCCTGGTCCTCGGTGGAGGGGGTGGCTTCGGGCTCGTGCAGGCGGCCTACATGCAGGCAGCCTACGAACTTGGATTCCGCGCCGACCTCGTGATTGGGACAAGCGTCGGTTCGATGAACGGTGCGTGGCTTGCGATGCACCCGGAGGAGTCCCACGGCCTGCTGGGCATCTGGCGCGAACTCGGCAAGCAGAAGGTCCTCCATCTCAACCCGTTGCGGCTCGCCGGGCGAGTGGTCCGCCGGAACCGCGGCTTCTGCCCGAACGAGATCGTCCCGTACATGATCAAGAACCATATCGGTGAGGTGCGTTTCGAGGAGACGGAAGTCCCGCTGTACGTAGTGGCGACCAACCTGACGGCGGGCCGGAAGCACGTCTTCCAGAGCGGCAAGCTCGCCCCCGCGATCACCGCATCGACCGCCATCCCCGGAGTGTTCGAGCCGTACGAACGGCATGGCGAGCTGTTCATGGATGGCTCGGTCACCGCATCGCTCGATCTGCAGACTGCGGTGGAACTCGGGGCCACGGAGATCCTCGCGATCGACCTCACGCCGGAGTTCGGCAATGCTGTGCCGCGGACGCCAATTGGGGTACTTCGGCGCTCATTCGGGGTGCTCTCGCACGCGACCACCGACGCGATGCATGCGGCAGCGAGCGCGCACGCCATCACGCGGGTGCTTCGGCCCGACCTGAGGCGGCACTCGCCCTGGCGAATCTGCGTGCGCGAAGAGATCATCGGGGCGAGCGTGTTGGAGGCGCGGGCGGTATTGCGCGAGGTTATCGCCGAAGACGGGAGCGTGCGCGCCGCCGCCCCGGAGTCGGTGAGCGCCGGGTCAGGTGCCAGCCTATCGACGAGCGGCGGACGGCGGCCTTTCAAGACGCGCGGTGCCTACGGGGAGTCGCGGTCCGTCTAGCGGCGCAGGGTGGCGAGCGTTAGACGCCGAGAGCGCGGGCCAACGTCTCCAGTGCTTCGAGCGCCTCCTCCGTGGAGCGAAGCATCACGTCGGCGAGTTCGGCGATTTCGCGCGGTGTCTCCACTCCACCCGAGACGCCGGCCAGCAGTACGTGCGTGCCCTTCGCCCCGAAGGCGAGCGCGGCGCGGAACATCCCGACATCCGTCGCGTCGTCGCCCATCACGAGAAGCGCTTTGGCTCGCACCTGATTAACGAGCGCAGTGAGGGCGAGGTCTTTCCCTCCTCGCGCATCCGGGAGCACCTCGAGGACCATGCGCCCTTCACGGAGGCGTAGCCCGGCTGGCAGGGGATCGAGCGCCTTACGGAGGGCGGGCTCGAGGTCTGGTGCGCGACGAAAGTGGAAGGCGGTGGAGATCGCCTTGCGTTCGATGTGCAAAAAAGCGCTGGGAGCCGCCGAAATGACGCGCTGCTCCACCAGTTCAAGCGCTCCGCTGAGGAGCACGCGATCAACGCCTGGAAGCAGGTCGTTGGCGAAGGAGGCTTCTAATCCGTGACTGCCAACCACAATGACGCCTTCCACGGGCACCATGCGTCGCGCAGTGTTGAGGTCGCGTCCGGTGATGACGGCTACCTTCGCCGTGCTCGCGAGTCGTTCAAGGACGGCGAGTGCAGCGGGCGAAACGCGCGCCATGGACGCCTGCTGAACTATCGGCGCGAGCGTGCCATCGAGGTCTGTGGCAATGAGCAGCGGGCCGCGAGCAGTGGCCAACGCGCGAACCTGCTCAATAGCGTCGAGTGTCAGCATGTTCGTTCCAGGTCGGTCAAGAATCGGGTGGCCCAGGCCAGGGCGTCGTGCTCGCAAATCGCGGCGACCAGGCGGTCGCTAACACGCCCGGGCTGGCCACGAAGGGCGTGGAGGAGCGTGGCGGTCATAGCGGCGGAATCCAGGGGGTCCACAGGGACAAGGCCATCGCTTTCGAAACCGGAGAAGGCGTGGGCAACGCCGGCGTCGCGGCCGGTGATGATCACCGCGCGCTCGGAGAGGGGCTTGGTCGATTGGGCAATCGCTGCCTGGATGGGGACAAGGTTCAGACCGTCGGCGAGCGACGAGGTGAAGACGACATCGGCCCGTCGCTGCAACCCGATAACTTCGGCCCAGGGGATGACAGCCTGGCTCTGGACGAACGGCAGGCCCGCCGCGGTGGCTGCTGCCTGGGCATCCAGGGATGCCGCTTCGATCGCGCCAGCGAGCGCGCTGTAGGCCTTCACTCCCGCGCGTGTGGGCGCGGCCACGCCGACGTAGGCGAATCTGGCGCCGTTTCGGTAAGCGGCGGCCACTGCCCGTAGCCGCTCGGGGATACCCTTCGTGAAATCCGCACGTTCCAGGCCGACGACCAGCGGCAGCCCGGATTCGACGACTGCGGCAAGGCCTGGCGGTGTACGCGCGTCTTTCGCGATGGCCAGAATCTCGTCGACTTCCACGCCGACGGGATAGGTGCCGATGGCGACCTTTCGCCCCGCGAAACGGAGCGCCGATTCCTCCACTTCGGCTCCGCAGAGTTGCACGGCGGCCGCGCGGAAGCGCTCGGCGTCGGAGTTCGATTGAAAGCCCACGAGGTGCGCCCCGAGCATCCCCGAAACGACTTCGGTGAGGTAGCGCTCGCCCTCTCCGTGCAGATAGCGCGAGGCCACGCGGAGGTTGAAAAAAGGGGTATGCAGGAAGTAGCCGATGCGCCCGGGGAAACCGGCCTTGCGGAGCATCTCCGGGGCCAGCGCCAGCTGATAATCGTGGATCCAGGCTGTGGGTTGACTTTGGGCGGCTCCGGCATCGGCAAACTGCTGGTTCACGAAGACGTACTGGGCCCACTCCTCAGGCGTGGGAATGGCAGGGACAGGGTAGTAGCCAGTGCGTTCCGGCAGCGGAGCGCGCACGAGGTGCAGAAGCGGCCAGAGGAAGCAGTTGGCCACTGCCCCGTAGTGGCCGGCCCAGGCCGCGTCATCGAAGAAGAGCCGCCGGTGGCAGACGGGTCCACGCACTGAGGGGATCAGTTCGAAGCCGGCGGCATCCACCCATTCGCGGTCAAAGGGGCCGCGCCCGGCGCCGATCCAGGTGGTGCCGTTTACGCCATCCCAGGGGGCGATGGCGGGGCGAACAGCGGCCAACAGCCCGCCGTTCGCGGCGCTGCTCGGCTCGGGCGCGCCGCGCGGAGCCTCGTGATCGAGGTACGACCGGTTGGCGAGGATGAGCGCGGCGGTGGCCATGAACGAAGTATACGGGTGGGGCCGTCCGCGCTGCCCTCGGCAGGTCGTTCGAACGTGAATCCGGCCGCAGCTACCATGAGGCGATGCGAATCCTTCGACTTACGAACAGCAACGACCTCACCCCGGCCGTGGCGCCCGAGTTTCGCGCCTCGGCGGTGGTCGAGCGGGTGGTTAGCGCGGCCACGGGCGAGCCGGTGGAATCGATGGTGCGCGCTATCTGGCCCACACCGGACCTGCCGGACCACGTGGGACGCTGGATCGAAACGTACCAACCCGACGT
>JBDSEP010000319.1:0-3576 GCA_039919985.1 Tepidiformaceae bacterium
CGAGTAGTTCCAAGTCGTGAGGAAGTCGTAGGCATGCTTCCCGCCCTTGGTCGTGCCGTATTTCAAGGTGACGGAGTGTTGGCTGTTTGGAGCGAAATCGGTGAGCCAAACACGCTGAACCGTTGCATCACCTTCGTGATAAGTCGAATTGCTTGCGACGAGGTTGCCATTAATCCAGCGGCAGCCAGTGTCGCCGGTGGTGTAGCCATCGCCGTCATCGTTCGAGCACTGATCGTAGGTGCCGATTGAAAGGTCGGTGAAGGTCGCGGTTGCGGTACCCGAAACAGCTCCGCTGGCCGTCACGTTGTAGTTCGCCACGAAAAAGACAGGCAGCTGGAAGGCGTAGGTGTAGCCGCCGCCACCGCTCGCCGTAACGTCGGCGTTCTGGCTCCAGGACTCGCCGACGGCTTGGACGGTGATATGTACGGCCTCGTTTGGGCCCCAGCCCGCGCCGGTCAACGTGACCGTTGCGCCGGGCGCGTAGTCGGCCTTGTCGCTTGCAATGGTGGCGCCCGTCAACGACGGACCCGCACTTGATGGCAGAACACCGAACAAGACCGCGGCCAGTGCTACCAGCGCCGCGAGCAGCGGGATCATCCGCTTGTTGTGCCGCCGCTTCGCGGCCACCTGGCGGTCTCGCGGCCCCGCGCCCCCGCTGGCGTGGTTCCCTTTGAATCTACCTTCCATCTACTTCGTCCTCCCCTGGTCTGTGGTGGCGGGCGGCGTTGGCCCGCCCCCGCTATCGCTTCGTTTCGTTAAGGCTGTCAAATCTCACCCCTTGGCTGGTGGCCCACTCGAAGGGCCGTTGTCTGCGCTGGCCCCGCAGCCAGCGGACGTCTTACGAGGCCGCTTCCCGTACCGGGGGCGGCATCGCAGACTCGTGCTTATGGATATGTGTTTGTAAGGGTTTTCGTTTAGGGGTTTACCGAAGATTTATGTGTGAAACACCTAACAGTTTTCCTCGGCTCGTACAGCTGTACGCACGGACGGCCTCGAAGAGCCTGGGCAGAAAGTGGCGACCGCGCCAGGTTCGGGATTGGCGCGAAACCAGGGCCCGGGCGCGGGAAATGTGGGCGAACGGTTTTGGGACCTATCAGGGTTGTACGACGAAGCTCTCAGGGCTGATCACTAGGTGATTCCTCTCGCCCGATTTTTCGTCGCGGCGCTAATACTCCCCAGACTGTAACGCTTCCGCAACCTAAAAACCGGCAGGAAAACAGTAAGAATCGTCGCGTTTCCGAAGGCGCTCAGACCGCCTGCAGGGCGGGAGTGCGGGAGAACGGCAGGGGGTCGCTCTCGGGCGCGGCCAGTTCGAGCATGTAGCCCGCACCGCGGCGGTTGACGATGTAGGCCCCGCGCCCGCGACGGTCGCCCAGCTTGATGCGCAGGCCGCGAACGCACATCCGTAGGTAGCCCGGGGCAATGCTGATGCGTTCGAGGATTGCGGCCTCGGCGATGACTCGCCCACCATTTCTCGCGAGGAAGGCGAGGAGGTCGAACTCGGAGGTCGTGAGGCGAATCAGTTCGTCACCACGGCGCACTTCGCGGCGGTCGAAATCGACGACGAAGTCTCGCACGATGACGATGCCCGCAGCGGGCCCGGTGGCGAGGAGGGCGGCGGCCTGGGAGCGGCGCTGAACGGCGCGGACGCGGGATTCGAAGAGGTGGACGGCCTGGGAGTGGGAGTGAGTGGCGTCTGCGCCGGCATCGAGCATGGCGCAGAGCAGGCCGTCGTCATCGGTATCGGTGCAGGCGAGGATGAAGGCCCTGGTTTCGCGCGAAAGGGCGCCGAGGAGAAGCAGCGCCTCCTCGGAACCGGGGGCCACAGCGGCGACGACGATGTCGGGTCGAGGGTCCGCGGGAGGCACGGAACTCGCAGGCTGGTAGGCCCGACCGATGACGGTGGCTCCGAGGCGGACGAGGCTGGCGGTGAGGTTATCGGGAAGTGTCGCCCCCAGGGAAACGACGTGGACGAGGGGGGAGGTTTGAATCTGGGCGTCGGGCAACGCGGGGACTCCAGCGGCAAGGTGACAGCCCACCGCACAGGCGTCTCATCTGCATATGCGCGAATGTTTCGAAAACGTTTAGGCCGGTAGCAATTTCTTACAGATTTATAGCGGGACTGGTTGTAAGAATCGCGTGACAATTGGGTTGCCCCGCGGTTACCATTCCGCGGCGGCGGAGAATCGAAGAGCATGCAGGCAATCGAGTTTGACCGCCCGCTACAGGTAGAATTGGTCTCCAGGGCGAAATCCGGCGACCGGGTGGCGTTCGGGCGAATCTACGATCAGACCTTTCCGCTGGTGTATCGCTACGCGATGGCGCTCACGGGCAGTCGCGAAGAAGCGGAAGATCTTACGTCGGAGACGTACGAGCGCGCGCTGAAGAAGGTGGGGCGCTTCGAATCTCGCGAGGTGCCGATCGCTATCTGGTTGCTGCGCATCGCGCGCAACATCGGGCGGGAGCGAGCAGCCCGGCACCGCCGTCAACCGACCGTTTGCTTCGCCCCCGAACTCCTGGAGCAGCTCGCCGCCGAAGGCACGGCGCCGCAATTCGCGGTGGCCTGGGACGGTTTGCTCAGCCAGCTTTCGCCGGCGCAGCGGGAGGTGATCGCGCTTCGCTTGAGCGGGCTACGTGGGCGCGAAATTGCAGAACTGCTCGGCAAGGCCGAAGGTACTATTAAGGCGTTGCAGTTTGCGGCGATTCGCAACCTGCGACGGACGGTGAGCCCATGAGCAGCTTCGCCCAGGTGCCGCAGCTCGAATCAGCGATCAACCGGCTGATGGCGGGAGAGCCAACGTGGACGCTCGCGGCGCGGCTCGATGGGGAAGTGCGATCCTGCTTCCTTGTGTTCGCCATGCTCAAGCAGATCGTGGGGCAGGAGCCCCGGGCGGAGTTCCAGAGCGAACTTCGAGCGCGATTGATGCTGCGCGCCTCCTCTTCTACGGCTACGAGCCGGATGCCGGATGCGCTCCGCCGCGCTGCGGGCATCGCGGCGGCCACCCTCCTCCTGGGGGCGGTCGCCAGTCCTTCTCTCGCAGCTGCGCTCGTAAAGCAGGTCGGAGAAGCGTTCGGGCCGCCGATTGCTGAGATTGTGGAGGCTGCCGTTGCAGGCGCCGATCACCTGGGGATTCCCACAGGCAGCGAGACCGAGAGGGCTGCAGAGCGCGCACCCACCCATGCAACCCGCAGCACAGGCCCGGTAGGGGGGCCAGCCGCCCCCCTCACGCCTGCGGTGTCGCCTGTCATGGTGGCGGACGAGTCGCGGGCGACGGAGTCAACGCTCGACTCGTCGGCCGCCGTCGGCACGGCGGATGGGGACCTGCCAGCGGCGGAGCCGAAGCGGGCGCCGCGCGCCCCGGCCGATGCACCTGCGCAGGAGGGCCATGCCGCGTTGACCTTGCCTGTTCCGGCGGCGAACGGGTCGCCAAGCCTCACCACCAGGCTCAATGCCGTGGCCGACGAGTCCGCCACTGCCGTGACTTCATCGGCCTCGGCCGTTTCCAATGCGCCCGCTGACCCGTCCCCGCTGACGGAGGCGCAGCCGCGGACGCCAGCGACGCTGTCTGCACCGCT
>JBDSEP010000341.1:0-14094 GCA_039919985.1 Tepidiformaceae bacterium
CGCTTCGGCCGAGAGCCGGAACGCCTGCACTTCCACTCGCTGGGTGGGTTCACCCGCCGTGGAGAAGCGTTGCTTCGCCACGCGGTCCATGCGCAACTGATTGAGTCGAGGGCGGAGAGCGCGTCGCTCATCGAGATCGTCAGCGCCCAGCTTCGCAATCTCGGCTTCGAGATCGGCGAATTCCTTCTCGATCTCCGACGCTTCGGGAAGCACCTTCCTCGGCACGTCGACGAACGTTTGTCCCGACGAAAGAGCGATCTCACTCAGTACCGTCCCCGGTGCAGGCCCCACTGCTACGTCTTCGGACCAGCTCAGATTGATGCACCACTGATCTTCCCCGAGCGGTCTCAGTTCGTGGGCGGTCCTTGCCGCCGCCGCGCCGAGAATACCCCCAACCCGCCGAATCTCGGCAAAGTCGTGCCGCATCCACGCTGGGTTGATGTCGCCACAGGCTCCCTGCATGTAGATGCACTTGCCCCCGAGGGCGTGCTCTACGAGGCCGGCAGCAACGCCCGGAAAATCGGCTGAGTAGTGCAGGTTGTCGTGCTCCAGCACCGTTGCGTGACATGCGTAGTTGACGACCGTGGCTACCGGCTCGCCGCCCCCAGGCGCAGCGGCGAGCAGCACTTTCACGACGGTTTCGATTGCTCCTGCCGGGTCCCTGCGGTTCTGGCTGATGGTCGAGACCTCGGTCAGGCCAACCTTCAGTGCGACCGGCTGCATGGCTGACAACGCCACGCGGACCGACCCGGCAATTTTCGCGGCAGTGACGTGAGAGTAGTCCAGACCGTCAGCGGTTCGCACGGTTAACGGGCCTGAGTGCGTATGCGTTGCGGCAATGCAGACGTTCTGCGCCGGGATTCCGAGATCATCTGAAATAATCTCCCGCGCACGTTGAACAATCATGGGACCGACGCCAACAAAATCGCAGATTGCGATGACCAGCTTCGTGGTGCCATCATCAAGCACCAGGGTACGAACATTCAGGTTGTCGTGGATCTCCTTGGACACGCCCACGCGCGCTCCGTAGCCGCCCATTTCCACTCCAACCGGCGACGTGATATCGAGGACACTGGCCCCGGCCATGACAGTATTCAAACGCTGGCTCCTTGTACTGGTCACTCAGTGACCTGGGTGCGTACGCGGTCCACTAAGGCGAGGTCCGCGCGTTTGAGCCCCACGAACACGGCGCCGTGCAATTGCGCATCGACGCCGAGTTCGGAAAGGACAACTTCACATCGCAGGCGAACGATGTTTCCGATTGCTTCGGCCACCGGGCGCAGAATGGCATCGCCCTGGTTCGTCACGCCACCCCCGAGGACCACGATCGACGGGTCCATCGCCGCGATCAGCACTCCGGCACCGTAAGCGATGGCATCAACTCCGTCCGCGATCGCTCGACGGGCCGCCTCATCTCCAGCAGCCGCTGCCGTGAACACACCATCCGTCGTGGTCCGACCGTTTGCCGGCCTTACGAAACCCAGTTCTAAAGCTCGCCGGATGATTCCCGGGCCGCTCCCGCGGTCTTCGAGGAACCCCGCGTCCCCCGGGACGCCTACGGGAAGCAGATTGATCTCTCCGGCGGCGAAATGCGTGCCCCGATAGATCTCACCGCCGAGAACCAGTCCCGCCCCAATTCCTGTCCCAATCGAGACGAACAAGAAGCTATCGTGGCCGCGAGCGGCGCCATGCCAGCGTTCCCCCAGCGCGGCGGCGTTGACATCGTTTTCGACCACGGCTGGGACGCCAAAGGCGTCCTCGAGCATTCGCCCGATCGACACGTCGTGCCAACCTTTGAGGTTGCGGGCCGCGATCACGATCCCCGCCTCGGTGTTCACAATCCCCGGCGTTGCCAGGCCGATGGCCATCACCGACTGGCCCGTTTCTTCGAGGAGGCGCTTCCCTAACTCTGTGATGCGAGCAAGTATCTCAACTGGGCCGGCCTCCGGGTCGATCGCCTCGACCGCCCTCCCCTTAATGCCCCCACTGAGGTCGGATAGACGTATGCGCAGGTGGGTTCCACCCAGATCGATGCCGAGTACGGCCCCACATGACGCGTTGAAGCGAATCCGCGTCGCTGGTTTACCGATGTTGCCCGCATCCCGCCCGTCTTCCACCAGCAAACCCGCATCGAGGAGCAGTTGCACGCTTTTGGAAGCAGTGGGCGCGCTGATTCCAGTTGATCGAGCGACAGCTGCTCGCGACAACGTCCCCGCAGTTCGAAACGCGTCGAGGACGATGAGGAGGTTGATCTCCTTTATGTGCGAGGGCCGGGCGGCACGCCGCGCGACGACAGGTGGCGTACCCCTCCCCAACTCCCCGGCTGGTGGGTATACGGGGTCTGGACTTGGGCCGCCCCGTCCGTTCGCAGAGGGGGCCCGGTGCAACTGGGACGCTTCGGTCATTCGTTCCTCAATCGTGGGTCGAGCGTGTCGCGGACGGCGTCACCGACGAGGTTAGCGCCGAGTACAGCGAGAAAAATCGCTCCACCCGAGGCTATCGATATCCAGGGAGCGCGCTCCAAGAATCGCGAACCTTCGTTAACCATCGAGCCCCAGCTCGCCTGCGGCGGCTGGACGCCAAGGCCGAGGAAGCTCAACCCAGTCTCGATCAGGATCGCCCCGCCTACGCGCAGGGAGCCGATTACGATGATCGGCGCCAGCGCGTTCGGCAGAATGTGGCGAAAAAGAATCCTACCAGGAGACGCACCAAGCACCCGTTCGGCGGTTACGAAGTCCCTTTCCCGCAATGACAGCGTTTCGCCGCGGACCACTCGAGCGGCCCCCGGGAAGCTCAACACCGCGATCGCAATCATCGCGTTCGTCAGGCTCGGACCTAGCGCCGCGGTGATGGCGAGAGCGAATACAAGGCCCGGAAATGCTAGAAGCGCATCCATCGTCCGCATCAAGGCCCCGTCAATGAACCCTCCGGAATAGCCGGCTACAAGACCGATGACGGTACCCGCTACCATGGATATGGACACAACAAGAAATCCTGCGTACAGCGAAATTCGCGCGCCATAAAGGATGCGGCTCAAGACGTCGCGTCCAAGCGAATCGGTCCCGAGCCAATGTTCGCTACTCGGGGCCTCGAGGACTTGCAGCGGTGCGATCACATTCGGGTCATACGGCGCAATCCACGGCGCCCCGATCGCCGAGATCAGGGTGAGCGACAACATTGCCGCGCCGACGACGCCCAGACGCTGACGGCGGAAGGTCGCGAGAAACCCCAGGAACCCCCCCGGACGGCGGCGCGCCGGGCTCAGTCCAACGTCCAACTCCGGCAATTTGATAGGCGCAGCCGCGTTCATCGATGCCCCACTTCAGGCATACCGGATTCTCGGGTCAAGCAGCCCGTAAAGCATATCGACGGCGAAGTTGGCGAAGAGATAGGTCAGTGTGGATATCAGCAGCACTCCCTGCACAATGGGGTAATCGCGAGCGTAGATGGCGTCCACCGCGAGCTTCCCCATGCCTGGCAGCGAAAAAATCTGCTCGATGATGAACGCGCCGCCGAGGAGCCCTCCGAGTTCCAGGCCAACGACCGTCGCGATCGGGATGAGCGCATTCCTCATTCCGTGCCTCCAGAGGATGGCACGTTCGTGAAGCCCCTTGGCTCGCGCCGTGCGGATGTAGTCTTGGGCAATAACCTCCAGCAGGCTCGAACGAGTTAATCGCATGATGACGGCTGCTCCGGACGTGCCCAGGGTGATGACCGGTATCGTCAAAGCTTTCAGATTCCCAACAGGGTCATCCGTCAGACGGACGTAGCCCGACGGCGGTAGCCATTCGAGCTTTACCCCCAAAATGTAAATGAGTACAAACGCAACCCAGATATTTGGCAGGGAGAGGCCAAGCAGGCCAACGAAATTTGCCCCCAGGTCCGGCCATTTGTTCCGGTTTTTCGCTGCGATGACTCCCGCCGGAACGGCGATTATCCAGCTGACAAGGAGACTGAGTACGCCGAGTTCCAACGTGACCGGAAGTCGCTCGATGATCGCTTCTCGCACTGGCTGATTGGAACGGTAGGAACGGCCGAGGTCCCCGATGACCGCGCGCCCCGCCCACAGCACGTATTGCACCGGAAGCGGCCTATCGAGGTCGTAGCGAGCCCGCAGGCTCTTCAGCGTCGCCTCATACTCTTCCTTTGTGAGTTGGGTCTCCTGGCCAACCGCAACCGTTGCCGGGTCACCAGGCGTTGCCTGTCTTAAGGCGAACAGTACTGCGGTCACGATGACGATCACGGGAATCATCATCAGCAACCGACGGCCAACATAGCTCGTCATTGCCACCAATCCGTTCGACTTTGGATGAGGACGCGAATGCCCTGTGCGCAACTCTCGGCCACGCACAGGGAGTGTCTAAAGAGGCCTAGCTCTTCTTCAGCCAGGTGGTGTCGTACACGCCACCGACGAAGTCCACCACGCGGAACTCCTGTACGGTATCGAGCTGCGCGTACAAACCGGGCGGGTTGTAGAGGAAGACGGTAGGCACTTCGTCCAACAGCCGCTGCTCTGCGGCTTGGTACAGCTTCCGTCGCTCTTTCTGATCGGTGAGCAGGAGCGCATCGGCCAGGGCCTTCTCAAATTGAGGATCGTTGAAGCCCGCGAAATTGAAGGAGGAGGTTGCTTTGTAGTTGCCGCTCACGAACCCATCGGGGTCGCTGCGGTTGCCGATTGCGTCAAGTGCAAGGTGCCCCTCGTGCGCCTTGAGGGCCTCGAGGAACTGGCTCGATTCGAGCTGCTTAATGTTGACGGTGATGCCCGCCTGGGCCATTGACGCCTGGAGCACCTGCGCGATGCTCCGGTACGGCTCGGCCGCCGGCAAGACCATGTCCAGCGTGATGCTCGCATTGCCAGCCGCGCTGAGTTTGGCCTTGGCGCCAGCCAAGTCCTGCTTGGGAATCGCGCGGTCCTTCGGGTACATCCAGTTCGTGGGCGAAAAGACTGACGCCGCCGGCTGGCCCAGTCCGAAATACACGGCCTTTCCGATCGCTGCGCGGTCTATCGCCATCGAGATCGCCTGGCGGACGCGAAGATCACTCGTCGGGCCGCGGTTCACGTTGATGTACATCCGCACGCTGGATGACGGCTGCCGCTCAACCGCCACCACACCCGACGCGGACTTCACCGTATCGAAATCCACGGGTTGGACTGCTGCAGCGACGTCGATGCTGCGCGTCTTCAGGTTCGCAATCATCACCGAAGGCTCAACAATTGGCCGAAACGTGAACGAATCGAGGCGAGGGACGCGTGGCGACGCCTTCTTGCTGTCCCAATACGCCTCGAAGCGCTCCATCGTCAGGTGGTCGTCTTTCAGCCATTCCTTCAGCTTGTAGGGGCCGGCGCCAGCGGCATTCCGCGCAAGGTCTTTACCGTACTTGTCGATTGCCGTCGGAGAGACCATCCGCACACCACCAATGCTGGCGAGCGCCGTCGCATCCGGTGCAACCAGGCGGAAGCGGACGGTTTTGGCATCGAGGACCTCTATCGAGGCGATCTTCTTCGTGAGCGCCGCACCACCCGAGGTCCCCGTCGCCGGATCAAGGTAGCGATCGAAATTCTTTTTGACGGCGTCCGCATTCAACGGCGTTCCATCGTGGAACGTAACGTCGGTGCGATAGGTCAACACGAGCGTCGTGTTGTCTGGATATTCAAACTTTTCCGCGAGGCTCGGGATGATTTGCGAGTCATCGCTATAGCTCAGGCTGCTTGGATAGAGGCCCGAGAAAACGGTGACCTCCTCGCTAAGCGTGCCAAGGTGGGGGTCCAAGGTGGTTACATCCCGGCTTCCCCCGTAGCGGAGGTCGCCGCCAATCTTCACCGTGCTCGTGGGCGCGGTGGCCGAACCGCTCGCGGGCGGTGTGGAGGAGGCGTTGTCGTCGCCACCGCCGCAGGCGTTCAGGAGTACAGCGCTACCAAGACCAGCGCCGGTTAGCTGAACGAAATGGCGCCGAGTCAATCGGCGATCCGAAGTCTGCCGCGCGGGTTCACGGTTCATCTGCTTCTCCTTATTAGTTAGGAAATAAACTTAAGATAGACGAGACTAGTGGCTCTTGTGACGGCTTGTCAACCCGTCGCTCGCGGGGAGCCGTACCGGCGGCGCTGCTGGCCGCCCGCTTTCTAGCACGCCACCCGTCCTTGGGAATGGACGCGCTCTGCGCACTCGTTGGGCCGTTCGGCTGGAATGCGGTGCTGCACTCCCGGGCGTTGAGGATTTCTTCACCACGCTCCACCGTGTTCACTCCTCTGAACTCAGGACTGCGTGGGCGAAAGTGCCCCTGGCGTGCGGAGCCTGCGGACTGCGCGAACTAGGAGGGCAACGTACAATCGCCAACCATGACAGATGCGAAGCGGGTACTGATTGTGGGTGCGGGGACGATGGGCGGGGGAATCTCCCGGCTGCTCAAAGCGGAACGCGTACCGGGCGCGATGGTTGCGGGTATTGCGGACCTCGACGTAGCCAAAGGGCAGCAAGCCGCGGAGACGGTTGATGTGCCGTTCTTCGAGTCGCTCGAGACAGCGATCGCAGTTGTGAGGCCTGATATCGCCTACGTGGCAACGCCCGATGGTGCGCATCGCGGACCGGTCGAGATGCTGGCTGCGGCCGGGATCGCGATGCTCGTCGAGAAGCCGCTGGCGACGACGAACGAAGACGCTCTGGCGATGGTCGCAGCCGTGGAAAAGAGCGGCGTTTATGCAGAGGTGAACTATTCGAACCGCTGGAACCCGCCCTACATCGAAGCGCAGCGGCAGATCGCGGCGGGTGAAATCGGGGACGTTCGCTCCATGAACGTGCGCCTCAACAACCCAATCTCCTCTCCGCGCGATCGCCTGTCCTGGAGCGGGCAGACAAGTTCGGCCTGGTTTCTGATGTCGCACTGCCTCGACCTCGCGCACTGGCTGAGCGGCAGGAAGGCGCAGACCGTCTACGCCAGTGGTTCGAAGGGCGTGCTCTCCAGCATGGGCATCGACACATGGGACTGGATTCACGCGGTCGTCCGCTACGAAGGCGGCGGCGACGGCGTGTTCGAAGCTGCGTGGATCCTGCCCGAATCTTGGCCTGGCGGGGTCGAGTTCAACTTCCGGGTGCTCGGAGCAAGTGGCGCAATCGATGTCGATACAACGTTCCAGAACATCGCCGTGTCCGGAAAGAAGCACACGTACCCGGGCACGCTGGGCTGGGCGCCAGCCCGATGGAGCGCGTTCTTGCGTGCGATGGATGGCAGCGGTTCGGCACGCGTGAGCTTCGAAGATGGCGTGGAGGCGACGAAGATCCTGGTGGCCCTCCATCGCAGCCTTGGGTCCGAGGCGGTCGAAGAGGTGTAGCGCTCCGGCGCAGGTGAGCATCGGGACGCATCCCGCAATCATTCGCGGCGATGCCGTCGCTCGCGGACACCGAACGGTCTGTGCACCCTCTTTATACCGTTTACTCGCGCCCGTCCGACCAGAGCCTGGCCGAAGCTGTCTTCACGGTCACTCAGCCGGCAGCGCCGTCGGTCGCCCCAGGGCTTTGCCCGGACGCGCAGGCCGCGCAACCGGGAGTCGTGACCATGCGCTCGGCAACTCCAATCGTCTGCGGAAAACGGAACGGGCTGAGCACCGACTCGATACCAATCGCTCGCGCCCGTCTCACGAAGCCCTTGCCGAAGCTGGCGTCACGGTCACGGAGGAGGAAGCGCCGCTGCTCGCGCCCCAGGGCGTAGCCTGGATGAGCTGGCGCCAGACCCACTCAGCGGTGGGATGGACGGTGACATCCACGTGCACGATTTCGCGCCGGCCATGATCGATGAAGAAGAGGACGTAGAGCGTCCTAAAAGAGAGGGTTGGCAGGGTGAAGAAGTCGCACGCCCAAATCTCTGGCGCGTGGTTCTCAAGGAAGGAGCGCCAGGTTTGGGACGGCGGGCGGCGGCGAGCCTGGTGCATGTACCGGCGTACCGTTTCGCGGCCAACCTCGTAGCCGAGGCCCAGGAGCTCGCCGCGGATACGCTGGGCTTCTCAGAGCAGGTTCTCCTGCGCCATCCGGATGATGAGGTCTCGGAGTTCGGGAGCGATTCGCGGCCGCCCACGTGTGCGGTGACGGCTCTTCCATGTCCAGCACCGCTTCCAGGCATCGTGATGCCAGCGGATGACGGTTTCAGGCTGAACGAGGACCGAACGCCATGGCGGCCAGCAACGGGACAACCAGACCCAGAAGAGGCGGCTGAGCTCAGCTGCGGGCGGTTGCCTTCGCGCTTGTAGACGGCAAGCTGTTGCCGCAACGCGGCGTTCTCAAACAATAGGCCACGGCGGTCGGGGAAGGCATTCCTGAGCTGAACAATCAAGGCGGTGAACAGGCTGAACATGCCGCATTTTAGACTCGGACCGACTTCTGAGTCCCCACAGCCAATGACCGCCAACCCCCCAAAGCACCGGGAGCCCGCAATCGAGCTGCGTGGCGTCGTGGAACGGCCAGGATCTAACCAAAGCCGTTGCGCACTGCCCAGGTGGCCGCTTCAGCTCGCCGGTGAACGCCGATTTTCGAATAGACGCTCTCAACGTGGTGCGAGACCGTGGACGGACTGATCGTTAATGCCGTCGCTATTTCGGGTTGGGTGTGTCCTGCGGCGAGGAGTCGAAGCACCTCTGATTCGCGCGTCGAAAGCTGGCGTAAGGGAGCTGAGGCTTCCACGGGCGAAGCAGGAGGAGGGCCGAGGAACTCCCCGAGCGCTTGGAGAATGAGTTCAGGGTCACCGTACGGCGGCACCGCCGTGCCCTCTGGGAGCGACACGAAGTGTCCGTTCGGGAATCGCTCAGCGAACGCTCGGAGACGTCCTGCAGGCATTCGTAAGCGACCGCCTTCGTCAATTACGAGAACGGGAGTGCCGATCTTGGTGGCGCGTTCCCAGTCATCCCACGGTTTGAACGCGTCCGAAATTCCACCGTAGCTACGTCTATCCATACACCGACGCACGAACGAGAGCACGTCCTGGATCTGGCTGAGGGGGCGACGGGTGTTAGCCTGGAGCGAAAGTTCGAGGAACTGGTCCCAGTCCGCCTCCATCAGGCGCATCATCCCGGGGTCAAAGCTCTCGCCGGGCGGACAAGCAGAAGGGCTGAGCAAGATGCAACGCTGGAGCCCCGCCCGCCTGCACGAGGCAAGTACAAGCGCCGGGCTCACCCCGCAACGGCCGACGAGTAAGTCAAACTGTTCGATGCCGAGGTCGTTGAGGACAGCCTCCACGTCATCCGCCCGAGCTTCGGTGGAATAATCATCGATCGCGCGGTCAGACATACCGACGCCACGAAGGTCGATGCGCACGAGTGTCCGTCCACGATTGAGGCCCTCGAAAAATTCACGCGCTCCCGGCACGCGCGGGTAGAGCTCAATGTGGGAAAGCGCGGAAAACCTGCGGAAAAACTAAGGCAGGCCCGGCACCACTGACGCAGTAGGCGATCCTCAACAAGTCCCGCGAACGGACGTATCTAACCGGCTCATCCATGCGCGGCATTCTACTTGCGAATGTCGCGATTGTCATTGGGCTTAAGGCAGGCATCGGATTAGTGAACGATGACCGCATCGAACCACACTGCGGTGCTGAAGCTGCCGGAGTCAGCGCGGATGATCTTGGCTAGTTCGGCCGCCATGACGTCGGTCTGTGCGCCCAAGACGTGGGCACTCCGTTGCGGCTCGCCTAGCGAGGCGCGAAGCGTGGCTTCTGCGGCCAGCAGGCTCTCCACGGTGGCGACCCGCTCATCGGGCACAGCGATGAGTATCAGGCGTTGGGCGAGGCTTGATGGCATTTGAAACGGTTGGCTCGCTACTGTCGAAGGGTCTGCGTGCGTCGACGGTGGCGCACTACGCTGCGAGTCAGGCAACGCCAGTGCGAGAGTAAGGCCTAACAGACGACGCCTAACGCGACGAGCGGCAGCGTCGCCAGGATATCGCCTCGGGTCGCGCCGCCGAACGGGGATGTGTTGGGGGAAGGCCGAGTTGCCACGGGGGCACGGTAAGCTGGCCAGCCGGTGCCCAACATGTTGCACAGTATCGCCGTCCCCAACGAACGGCCGATCCTCATAGACAGCGTGGTCGGCAACAAGGATCAATACCCCCGGCTGCAGCCTTCCTTGGCCTGCGTTCGCCGTCGGCCTGGCGCGCGTGTTCGTCGGTGTGCATCTGCCTGGCGATGTTGTATTAGGGCTTCTGGTGGGACTACTCGCCGCAACGGTCACTTGATGCACGATGGCGCGGTGGGCACCTCGGCAACTTCACTCGATGCAACCATGATCGGTTCGAGAGCCGATCACGGTTGACGTCGGAGCACGGCTACTCGCGGAGTGCGGCTTGCTAGTCGTCGGCATCGGGCTGTTCTTTGTTGCCTTCCGGCCGTCGCTACTGCCGGAGGATCGACGTTATATGGCGGCACCTGAAGAAGCGCCTGAGGCGGCGCTGCCGGGACTCGACCGTTGGCTTCCGAAGGTCTTCGCAGTGATGGAGGGCTACATGGTGGCAACGTGGATCCTCACCATCTAACTCGCGCTCACCGATTCCGCGTGGCGCAACTACGGGATGGGTTGCTGATCTGGGACGCCCCCCGTTTCGTCGGGGAAGTCGAGCAACCGGTGTGTTCATCGCCGCCATACATCGCTCGGCGCGGCGAGGATAGCAATACGATCGGGACATCGAGCGCTCAGACCGACGGAGGGTGCCGTGGTTGGAGGCATCGTTGGCTCCCCGTTCCGGTCACTCGTACCACACCGCGTCTGTTATTCGTTCTTAGCGGGAAGCCGGAGCCGGAGCGCCGTCAGAACGCTTGTCGAGGAAACTTCGCGACTACTCCTTGAGTCCAATTGTGGGAGGCGACGATGCGATTGGCGTACTGGGACTTCCCCCGTGTCGTCGAGGGTCGCGGTGACCGGCTGCGGCGCGAATACAGCATCGCGGGCCTCATGAGACTCGTTCGAACAGCCTGAGCCCATGCGGTACGCGATCGCGGTGACGATGGCGGTCCGAAGCTGGGCCGTGGGTGAGATTCCGAGCAACCGATGTTGGCGCGGAAACGTTGTAGCTGACCCTTGCGCCACTTTCTCCCTGCTCGTAGCGTTCACTTCGTGCTGTAGGGTTCTGTCATAGCCGACCAAGTTCGAAGGGGGGTCCATGCCCGGTAGCGAGAGTCAAACGGGGCTCGCAATCGAGGTCGGCGACGAACGACTCAGCGGGTTGCGGCGCTGGAACGTCGGTCTGGCCGCACTGCACCTCGGTCAGGCTGTCCTGATCCTTTTCCTGAGCAGCGACTTCGCGATCGCGGTGACCTCGTCGTTCCCCGAGGGCCCTCCGGGGACGCCAGTGCCGGTCGCCTCGACGCTGTTTGAGGTCAGGATCGGATGGGCCATCGCCATCTTCCTCGGCTTGGCTGGCCTGGACCACCTGCTGACGGCGACCTTCGCTCGGCGTGTGTACGAGCGGGACCTGCAGCGCGGCATCAACCGCTTCCGGTGGACCGAGTACTCCCTCAGCGCCACGATCATGGTGGTCCTCATCGGCTTCTACAACGGGCTCACGGGACTCACCGAAGTGATTCTGGTCATCGGGGCCAACGTCGCGATGATCCTCTTCGGCTGGCTGCAGGAGCTGATGAACCCGCCCGGCAGGACGCGCACCACGATGTTGCCGTTTTGGTTCGGGTGTGTGGCGGGCGGTGCACCCTGGGCAGCCATCTTCGTGAACCTGATCGGCGCCAGCGGCAGCAGCACCAACGAGGTGCCCAAGTTCGTCTACGCCATCGTCGCATCGCTGTTCGTGTTCTTCATGAGCTTCGCGCTCAACCAATGGTTACAGTACCGCCGCATCGGGAAGTGGGCCGACTACGGTTACGGCGAAAAGGTCTACCTGGTACTCAGCCTGGTCGCGAAGTCCGCCCTCGCGTGGCAGATCTTCGGCGGATCGCTCGCTGGCTGACGGCGGCCGGTGCCGCGGGTGCCCGAAGCGATCTTACAGCCCAGCGAAACGCTGCCAGGTCGTGCTGGGCGAACGGAATGACCGGCTGACCGCCGCCAGATTCGTTCCACTGTTCAAACCGCGCCCCTCGACGCTTCCCAGATGGGCCAGGTGATTAGCCGACCCGCGGCCACCCCTTCCATTTAAGGCGCAGTGAATTGCCTGTGGTTCGCCATTTCCGAGACCCGCACTCGGAGGGGCAACTGCCACTCGCGCTCAGCTCACCAACGGAGACGAGCGCGCTGCGCTTCCGCGCGTCAGGAGCGATGCTTCCCAGCAGAGCACGCAGGTCAACGCGCTGTTGCGTGAAGGGCGCTAGGATCCGGCGAAGGGCAGCTGGTCGTAGCCGAGCCTTCTTCATCCGTGCGCGAGGCGAGACGTGGCGCCAGCGCGGCGTGTCTGCATTCATGATCGACTGATGTGCTCGCCATAAACGTCGACCGACACTATGCAGCCAGTGTCGGACTGAAGGGTCTCACCGGGAGGCACCGGCTCTACGGGTGGAGTGAGCTCTCAATTTGGACGACATGAACACCCCCACCGTCACACTCGAGGGCGTCAACGGGGCCTTCCGCGCGGTCGAAGCCTGGCGAAACCGTGCTCAAGTTCTATCGCGAGTGCTGAGTTCTCAATTCGAGTGACCCGGGACCCGGGACGCCTTCGGTGCGTTCCCGGCTTCTTTGTGTCTTAGACGTCGTTCGAAACCTGCCTAAGGTTTTTCGCCTGGGTGCGCAGGTCCTGGAAGTAGGGCGTGTCGACGATGCCGGCGACTTCGCGGGCCTGGCGCTCTTTGTCGATCTCAATCTCGAGGCGGGACATGTGACGGGGGCCTGAGTCGCCGTCCCAGCGCAGTTGCCAGAGGCGCAGGGGATGCTCGAAGCCCTTCATCGGGCGCTCGCCGAGGTCGTCGAAGTTGAACGCCTGGCCCTCGACGACCCCGCGCACGAGGTCCGAGACGACGACCTCGCCGCCCAGCGCAGCGGCGGCGACGCGCGCGGCGAGGTTCACGTGGCGGCCGAAGAAGTCGTCGCCTTCTTTCAGCATCTCGCCAGTGTGCAGACCCATGCGCACGCGGATGCCATCCAGGTGCGCGGACCCAGCGAGCGCGCGCTGAATCGCGATTGCGCAGTCCAGGCCGCGCCTCCCCGAAGAGAACGCGACCATGAAGCCGTCGCCGATCGTCTTCACGACGTGCCCGCCGTGCAGGCGCGCCTGTCCCTCGATAACCGCATTATGGGCGCGCAACATCTCCATGTATTTAGCGTCACCAAGGCGTTCGTTGAGGAGTGTGGAGTTTTCGATGTCCGTGAAGAGGAGCGTTACGGTGCCGTCTGGCGCCGCCTGCTGACGCAAGTCCGGCCGCTCCGCCTTGACAGCGTTGGTGACCTGGACGATTGAGGTATGGAGGGCAGTGGAGCCGATACCCTGGAGACGCACCTTGGCCGCGATCACCTGGTCAAGAAAGAGCTTCACGCCGCGGGGCTGGTACTGCCTAGCAGCGCGGTCCAGCAGCGTAAGCGCGGTGGGCACGTCGCCGCGCCGCTCGGCCACGGCCGCCAGGCCTTGAAGGTTGCGGCCCAACTCCACCGGGCAGTGCTCCCGCTCCGCCCACTCGAGCCCTTCGCGGAAGCACTGTTCCGCCTCGTCGACGAGCGCCAGTCGGAGGGCCAGCTGGCCGCGCACGGGATCGAGTGCCAGGCCGCTGAGCGGCGAGCAGTGGTTCTTCCAGTCGCTTGTCTGCTCCCACACTCGGCTCCAAAAGGCATCGTCGCCAAGGTCGGAGACGAAGAAGGTTGCCAGGGAGAGCGCCTCGTGGGGCGTGTAAAAATTACCAAGGACGGCATCGTCCCAGCGCTCCTGCCACTCAGTGAACATGGTGGTTGCCTGTTTTTGATCTCCGCGGAGGCATGCATCCGCGATTGCGCGCGCGAGAAAGTGCGTACGGTTGAGACCCGGAAGGGCGAGCGGGCCATGCTGTTGAATTTCGACGAGCGCGCGTAGCCCGTTCTCCTCCTTCCTCAGCTCGCGGTAGGTGTAGAGCGCGTTCGCTTGCTGCCCGCCCTCCTCGTCGAACTCGTGGAGGAGCGCATCCGCGAGCGCTTCCTCATCCCAGGCACAG
>JBDSEP010000351.1:0-4595 GCA_039919985.1 Tepidiformaceae bacterium
GGACGACTACTGGACGTCAACCTGACCCCGGAATCGTTCATGCTCGCGTTTTTCGGGGCGGTGCTTTCGCTTGCTGCGCTGCTTTGGCCCGCCTACCGCGCCTGCCGCTACAGCATCACAAACTACAAGCAGCAGCTTTCGCGCCCGCCGCGGCAGCCGGTGTTCCTGCGGTACTACCTGGACCTCGCGCTGATCGGCGTGGGAGCCTTCGCTTTTTACCAGCTTCGGCAGCGCGGCTCGCTGGTCACCGAGAAGCTCTTCGGCGACCTATCGGCCGATCCGCTGCTGCTCGTGACCCCGACGCTTTTCATGCTGATGGTGGCGCTCGTCTTCCTGCGGCTCTTCCCGCTCGCCCTGCGGCTGGGGCTCTGGCTGTCCCGCCGCCTCGACGGCCCCACGCTTTCCATGAGCCTGACTCGCATGGCTCGTAGCCCGCTGCAGCATAGCCGCCTGATCCTCCTGCTCATCCTCACGACTGCAGTAGGAATGTTTGCGGCGGGATTCCGGGCGACACTGGAGCAGGGCTACGACGACCGCGCCGCCCAGGCCTCCGGGGCGCCGACCCGGCTCGCGGATATTCGCGTGCCCTCGGGACTTGGGAACGAGTCGTTCGTGCAGTCGATCGCTGCGACCACGGGAGCGACCACGGTCAGTCCCGTCCTGAGGCTTTCTGGTTCGGTGACGATCTCGCGGTTCAGCTCGGAGTCGATTCAGATGCTCGGTGTGCGGCCGGACGAGTTCAAGAAGCTCGGTTTCTGGCGTGAGGACTACGCCTCGGCGAGCGAGGAAGAACTGCTGGCCCGGCTAGGCACGGCGGCACCACCGGCGGCCGGCGGGCCTGCAGTGCCCCAGGGAGCGCAGAGCGTGGGATTCTGGGGGCGCCTCCCGCTCCCGCCACGCACGCCGACACCTCAAATCGGCCTGCGATTCATAGACAGCGCAGGGACGTGGTTCGAGTATGCGATGCTTTCCGATGGGCCCGCGGGGAGCTGGCAGTTCTTCGTCGCAAACCTCGCCACCCCTTCGGTGCCGAGGCAGCCGAGTGGGCAACCCCGCCGACTCCCCGTCGGTTCACTCACCTTCGATTCGCTGACCATCCGCTTCCCGGGCCTCGCAGGCGACACCAATGACCAGGTGACGATGACCTTCGACGACCTGCAATGGTCGGCGGCCGCGACGGTCAAGGGCCAGGGAGCAACGGGATTCGCCGATGGCACGGTAATCGAAGACTTCAGCAACCTCGATCGCTACGAAAACGTCAGCGGCGTCTCGCTAATCACGCAGCCAGGCACATTGACAGGCGGAGACGCGGAGGCCCCACGCAGCGGCCCAGCGGCGAAGATCACTTTCATCCGGGGGCGCGCGGGGGCATCGCTCGTAGGCTTGCGGCGCTCGGTGCGCAAAGCGCCGCTGCCGGTGCTCGCGTCTACGCAGGTCCTGGGTCGCATGCAGAAGAAGGTGGGGGACGAGTTCACGCTATTCGCCAACGGACAGTACATAGCGGTGAAGGCCGTCGGCGACTTCGAACTTTTCCCCGGCCACGACCCGACGAAGCGCGCAGGCCTTTTCGTGGCAGACCTTGAATCGCTGCAGGTGGCAGCCACGCGGGTAGCGGGCGCGGCCGACGGTGCGTATCCGAACGAAGCGTGGATGAGCGGCGCCCCGGCCGGGCTGACCAAGCCCGGACTACAGGAGAAAGGATTGCTCGCCGAACAGGTGCTGGACCAGGCTGCGATCCATGCCGAACAGGCGTCCGACCCGCTGGTGGCGGCGAGCTGGGAGGGGATCCTCTTCCTCTCCTTCGGCGCCGTGATGCTGATCAGCGCGCTCGCCTTCATCGCCTACGGGTCGGTGAGCGCGCAGGCGCGTTCGTTGGAGTTTGCCGTCCTGCGCACCATGGGGTTCTCGGGCCGCCAGATTCTCGGCGTAGTCAGCTTCGAGCAGGCGTTCGTGATCCTTGCCGGTATCGTTGCGGGGACGCTCCTCGGGTTCCCGCTGAGCCGCCTGATGATCGGATACATGGGATTGACCGAAGAGGGCGTCACTCCCATCCCGCCGCTGGTCTCGCGAGTGAGCTGGCAGGCAGTGGTCACGGTGTACGCCTCGCTGGCCATCGCCGTGACGGTGACCGTAGTATCGCTCGTAGTGTTGTATTCACGGCTGGCTGTTGGGCGGGCTCTGCGCATGGGCGAGCTGTAGTGGCAACGTACGAGGCGCTTTCGCCTACGGCCCACGACCTCGGTGCACCGCCGTACATCGATTGCCAGGACCTCTTCAAGATCTACAAGATCGCGAACCTCGAAGTGGTGGCCCTGCGCGGACTCGACCTGCGGGTGAGGCGTGGCGAGATGATGGCCATCGTAGGGGCCTCCGGCTCGGGGAAGAGCACACTGCTGAACATTCTCGCGGGACTCGATCAGCCGAGCGCGGGCCGCGCGTTCGTCGGCGGACGAGACCTTCTCACGATGTCCTCTTCGGAGATGGTGGAGTACCGCCGAAGCGAGGTGGGGTTCGTCTGGCAGCAGACGGGGCGCAACCTCGTGCCCTATCTCGATGCCCTGCAGAACGTCGAAGTGCCGATGATTCTCGCCGGGATGGCCAGGGGCGCTGCACGCGAACGGGCGACCGAGCTTCTCGAAGCGGTCCACCTGGAACACCGCCTGCATAACCGGCCGAACCAGCTTTCCGGCGGCGAGCAGCAGCGTGTTTCGATAGCTGTTGCGCTGGCGAATAACCCGCCGCTGCTGCTCGCGGACGAGCCAACCGGGGAGCTCGACTCGGTGGGTGCGGGCCTCGTCTTCGAACTCTTCGGCGAGCTGAACCGCCGTTACGGCGTGACGATCGTGATCGTCACTCACGACCCGGACATCGCCGCCCGCGTTGACCGCGTGGCAGCCATCCGGGATGGTCGCACGAGCACGGAGATTTTCCGCCGCGTGCGCACCGAAGGGAACGAGGCGAAGGTGACGCACGACGAGTATGTGCTGGTGGACGCTGCCGGCCGGTTACAGATTCCGCGCGAGTTCCTCGATAGCCTGAGCATTCGTGACCGGGCGAAGGTGCTCATGGGCGACGGACGGCTGGAAGTGCTTTCGGAGCACGCATCGCGGCACGAGGGGGAGCGCCGCTGATGGCCGGAGCGAACTTCCAGGCGCGGGAGGTGACGCGCAAGTTCCAGCTCGGCTCGGAGGAGGTTTGGGCGGTGAACGGCGTCTCGCTGAGTGCCGCTCCGGGCGAATTCCTCGCGCTCGTTGGGCGTTCCGGCTCCGGCAAGACCACCCTGCTGAACCTGGTCGCAGGGCTGGACAAGCCTACCAGCGGCGAGATCGAGATCGACGGAAGCCGCGTGGACCGGATGAATGAACGCGAACTGACGCTCCTGCGACGCGCAAAGATCGGCTTCATCTTCCAGTCGTTTGGGCTGCTGCCGCTGCTTTCGGCGCACGAAAACGTCGAGCTTCCGCTGCGCATTGCAGGCTTCAAGCATGGCGAGCGGGTGATTCGGGCAAAGCGGGCGCTGGAAATCGTGGGGCTCACCCGGCGGGCCGACCACCGCCCTTACGAGCTCTCGGGCGGCGAGCAGCAGCGTGCCGCTATCGCCCGCGCAATCGCCACCGAGCCCGCGCTGATCCTCGCAGACGAACCAACGGGCGAACTCGACTCCGCGACCGCGACGGTGGTCCTCGGGCTGTTGCGCAAGCTCGCCCGCGAGCAGGGCATCACGGTCATCGCCTGCACGCACGACCGCATCGTGATGGATATGGCGGACCGCGTGGAGGAGCTGGCGGACGGCAAGCTGGTGACCGGCGCGCATGGGGAAGTGTGGGGTCACGTGCAGGCGAAGCCGATCAGCCCGTTCGCCACTGCGCACCCGGACCGCGCGAGCTTCGGCGCCGGGGTGTCGTCGCTGATTGGCGCCGATACCAGCCACTTCGGCCCGCAGCCCCCGCTGATCCCCGATTCGAAGCGCCCGATGCCGGCGGACCAGTACAAGGCGCGGGAGCCTTACCCCGAGGTTGTGGTCGAGAGCGAGGAGCGGGAGCTGGCGGAGATTCCGCCAGCGGAGGTGGCACCGGCTGGCGTCGAAGCGGAGAGGGAAGACGCTTCCCGGTGGGCGCGGCCGGGGCGCTGACGGGCGGGCGGACGTCACCAGCGGGCGGGCGGGGCGCTTGACTGGGGTGGTACGCTTGCGCGTGATATCCGGTATTCCTGAATTTTGGGTTGCGAGACCGGGCGGCATTAGTCGCTGGGAGTGTCGCGGTACGAGCTGCTAAAACAGAGAAGGGGGTTGCCATGGGCGAGAAGGAAACGAAGGCTTCCGAAGGCGAGGCTCCCATTCCTGGCAAGCCTTCGAAGGAGCAGCGCACAGCGAACGAGGCGGGCGGAGCGGGCGGCGTAACAGGATTGGAGAGCGAGAGCGAGCGGATGCAATCGCCTTCACCACGGGACATGGGCTCCGGAATGGCCTCCGAGCGCGAGGTGTCAGGAATTGGATCCGCCTCCGAAGGCAAGACTGAGGGCGACCCGGATTTCGATTCGGCTCAGGCGATCATCAAGTCGAAATCAAACATCACGAACAACAGGGAAGGAAGCCC
>JBDSEP010000360.1:0-6565 GCA_039919985.1 Tepidiformaceae bacterium
TTTCGTAGATAATGTGCTCGAATTTGAGGTCTTCCATGCGTCCCTCCCACGAATGCCGAGTTGATGGCTGAGCATACGCCCGTGCACCTTGCCGATGCGATCGGTACCCCTTACCTCGAACGCAAACAGAAGCCCGACGGAACCTGGCGCGAATACGAATGTGCCTTGCTCCACCGCGAGGCGGGACTCGTTATCGTCCGGTTCGTCATGGCCAGGGGCGGCGCTATTCACGGCACTCCCATCGAAATACCGCCGGGCAGCGTGTCGCACGGCTACTTCTGGAAGCGCCGCCCTCACAACCTCTACCGCATGCGCCGCGCCGATGGTTCCTTGCTCGCTCACCGCTTCGACGCCGTCACAGAGGTCCGCATCGGCGACTCGCAAGTCTCCTATCGCGACCTTGTCCTTGATTGGTGGACTCTGCCGGATGGCACGATCATCGAAGAAGATCGCGACGAATTGGAGGAGCTGCACGCAGCGGGTCTCCTCTCCGACGCCGACTCGCTGATCGCCGACGAGGCGGCACGAGAAGTCTGGTCCCGCTATCGGCACATCATCGATGACGTGGTCGCCCTCGAACGGAAGCTCGACCTGCAACTCTGACCCCGGCGCTTTACATTCCCCTCCCGCAGAGAGCACCATTCCCGCCCATGAGGAGCTTCTTCCACCGCCAGGCCACCTACTTCATCTGGGGCTTCGTTGTCGCGCTCCTAATCCTCACGGCCTTCGATATCGGGATTCGGGATCTGGCTTTCTACGCCGCCATCTCAGCCGCCGTCGGCGTGTGCCTCTCGGCGATTATCTTCGCCCTCGCGCGCCGCTTCCCGGATGAGGCCAACCCCGAACTCTGAAACCTTCCTCCGTGTACCCTTGAGTGCCGTGACCTCCGCACGCCTTTCGACCAGCCGCGCAGCCTTCCAGGCGCTCCCTCAGCATCGCCAGGGGCTGCTGGGTGTGACTGCCGCTGCCGTTCTCTGGAGCACCGGTGGGCTCTTCATCAAGTGGGTCTCACTCGATGCCCTTGGCGTCACCATGTGGCGCTCGCTGCTCGCCGGCGTGACCATCGCCCTCCTCACTCGCCCACCCTTCGTCAGGCCCTGGCGGGTGAACGCTCTCACCTGGGGCCTCGCCCTCAGCTACGCCGCGACAATGCTCCTATTCGTTACCGCCACCAAGACAACCACGGCCGCCAACGCCATCTTCCTCCAGTACACCGCTCCTCTCTACCTGTTGGTCCTCGGCGCACTCTTCCTCGGCGAACGCCCCACCCGCCTCGATATCGGGACTGTCGCCGTGGCCTTCAGCGGCATGGCGCTTTTCTTCGTGGGTCGGCTGGAGACCGATGAGCTCTGGGGCAACGTCGCCGCCCTCTCTGCTGGCGTTACCCTCGCCATCATGATGACCCTGCTGCGCCACAAACGTTGCGGGCCCCACACGCGCCCCCAGGCGATGATCTTGGGGAACGCCGTCCTCGTCGTGGGGCTGCTGGCGGTGAACGCGGGGCGCGGCGCGGGCGCCGTGTTTACGCCCGGACCAGCCGACATCGCCGGCCTGCTCGTCCTTGGCATCGTCCAGATCGGCCTCGCCTACATCTTCTTCGGATTCGCCATGGCCCGCGTCCAGGCGCTGGAGGCCTCGCTCATCGGCATGCTCGAGCCGGTGCTCAACCCCGTCTGGGTCTTCATCTTCCTCGGTGAAACTCCAGGCTGGTGGGCAGTCCTCGGCGCCACGATCCTCGTGTCAGCGGTTGCAACTCGCACCTGGTTAACCGAACGCAGCCCCGCGCCGCACGACTCGCACGACGTCGCGCTACTACCTGCCGACGCATGAACACGAACGACGCTCCCGACATCATGGCCGTCTACGAACATCTCGAAACGATGCACGCCTGGAGGGGTTGGCACTGGCGGCCCGACGCCGACCCCTTCGAGGTTATCGCCGGCTCAATCCTCGTCCAGAACACGAACTGGGGGAACGTGGAACGGGCCATCGCCAGCCTCCAGGCCGCCGGGGCACTCACCCCGGAGGCCATGGGCGCGCTCGACGATACAGTGCTCGAAGAGCTCATTCGTCCCAGTGGGCAGTACCGCCAGAAGACCAGGAAGCTCCGTGCCTTCCTCGCGCTGGCAGATTCGTACGGTGGACTCTCGCCGCTGCTCCGCCTTACGCCGGCCGCCCTACGCGCGGCGCTTCTCGCCACCTGGGGCATCGGTGAAGAGACCGCCGACTGCATCGTCGTTTACGCCTCCCGGCAGCCCGCCTTCGCCATCGATGCCTACACCCGCAGGATCTTCTCGCGGCTGAATCTCGGCCCGCCCCCAACCGCCAGCTACGGCGAATGGCAGCGCTACTTCACCTCCGCGCTCCCCGAAGACCGCGACCTCTGGGCGCGCTACCACGCCCTCATCGTGATGCACGCCAAGCACCTCTGCCGCAAGCTCCGCCCGCTCTGCGGGGAATGCACGCTCCTTCGCCAATGCCCCGCCTCCCCGCTAAACCAGCCCCCCACATGAGAACCCTCAAGGGCGCCCTGCTGCGCGTCGCCTACCTCCTCCTCGCGAGTCGCCGGCGCCTGTGGCAGCCCGTCACTCTCGGCGTGCGCGTACTCCTCGTGCGCGAAGGCCAGGTGCTGCTGGTCCGGCACACCTACCGCGAGGGTTGGTTCTTCCCCGGAGGAGGACTGAAGCGGCATGAAACGCTTGAGGCCGCTGCCCGCCGTGAGGCCCGCGAGGAGGCCGGTGCAGTGTGCGACCTCCTTCGGCTGGTCGGCGCCTATTCGAACTTCGCTGAGGCCCGGAGCGACCACGTCGTGCTCTTTATCTGCGATTCCTTTCACCTGGTCCCAAACGAGAGTGCCGAGATTGCGGATGCGCGCTTCTTCCCCATGACCGCCCTCCCGCCGGACGTCTCCGCCAGCACGCACCGCCGCATTCAGGAGTACCTCGCCTCCGGTCCGCCCCGTCCCGGGTGGTGGTGACGTACCTTCGCGCCCGCCCTCCGGTGGTATCCTCTGCCCACATGAAACTCGGACTCCAGCTCTCGAACCTCACCTACCCCGGCGGCCCGCCTGCACTCGGCGAAACCCTCGCCACAATTGCACGCGCCGCCGACGACGCGGGCTACAGCTCTATCTGGCTGATGGACCACCTCTTCCAAATTCCCCCGGTCGGCCCGGCGCAGCTCGACATGCTCGAGGCCTACACCACGCTCGGTTTCCTCGCAGCCCACACGACCAACGCCCGCCTGGGCACCATGGTCACGGGAGTCACCTACCGCCACCCGGGTGTCCTTGCCAAACAGGTGACCACGCTCGATATCCTCTCCGGCGGGCGCGCCTACCTCGGCATCGGAGCCGCCTGGTTCGAACGCGAACATCTTGGCCTGGGCATCCCGTTCCCGCCGCTCCGCGAGCGCTTCGAACGGCTCGAAGAGGCCCTTCAGATCTGCTTGCAGATGTGGAGCGATGACGATGGTCCATTCGAGGGCAAGCACACGCGCCTTGCCGAGACCCTCAACTCGCCCCAGAGTCTCTCCCGACCACATCCGCCGATCCTGATCGGCGGCGGCGGCGAAAAGAAGACCCTTCGCCTCGTCGCGAAGTACGCCAACGCCTGCAACATCTTTGGCACTTCGCCGAGCGACGTCGCCCACAAGTTCGAGGTCATCCGCGAGCATTGCGAACGCGAGGGCCGAGATTACGCCTCCATCGAAAAAACGATCATCATGAGAATGGATGTCGGCCCAAACGGCGAGAAGGCGAACGAACTGGTCGAGACGCTCGGTCGCTTCTCCGAAGTAGGAGCACAGGCCGCGATGGGTTATCTCCAGGGTGCAGACCAGATCCGCCCGATTGAGGCTGTGGGCCGCAGCGTCATCCCTCAGCTCGCCAACCTGTAGCTCGGCAGTTCGCTCAGCCCTTCTCCGCCTGCCGGCGCAACTCCGCCCGGTGATCCGGGTGGGCGACCGAGATAAGCTCCTCTGCCCGCTCCCGGTCACTCTTGCCGAAAAGCCGCGCAATGCCGAATTCTGTGACTACGAAGTCCGCGAACTGACGCGGCACTGTCACGACCGTCCCCGGTTCGTGCTGGAAAGTGATGCGGCTGACTTCGCCATCCCGCGCGGTGGATGGCAACACCGTCACGCTGCGCCCGCCCTTCGAGAGTAGCGCGCCGATCACGAACTCCAGCTGGCCGCCCGGCCCGCTCCAGAGTTCGGACCCGATCGTCTCCGCGGCGATCTGGCCCGTCAGGTCTACGCTCATCGCGTTGTTAATCGCCAGCATGTTGTCGTGCGAGGCGATCACCTGGATATCGTTCGTGTACTCCACGTCGTACACCTCGTAGACCGGGTTTTCGTGGATGAACTCAATCTCCTCTGTCGTCGATGCCGTCAACGCCGTAGCCACGAACTTCCCCGGGTGCCGCGTCTTCTGCGACCCGGTCACCACCCCTCTCAAGACGAGGTCGTTCATTCCTGGCACCGAGATCTCCGAGTGAATGCCCAACTCCTCCCGCCCCTTCAGGCCGCCCGCCAGGATCAGCTGCGCGGTCATCGCTCCGGTGCCGATCTGGACCGTGTCGCCATCCTTCACCAGCTCGTTCACGTAGCCCGCGATTGCCATCGGGAACTCCGGCGTCAGTCGCCCCGGCAGTGGACGCGGAGCCCCGCCCGGCACGAAGGCGTCGATCTCCGAGACGTGAATCTGGTTCGCCCCGCCCGTGCGCGGGTAGCCGTCGAAGACCTCCGCAAGCACGATCCGCGCCTGGCGCGCATACGACGCCTTGTTCCACATGCTTATCCCGAAGCTACAAAACCCGAAGCGGTCGGGCGGACCCACCGAAAGCAGCACCACGTCCGGGTCGAAACGCCCGCCGCCGCGCTCTCGCGTCGCCTTGAATCGTCGGCTAAAGGGAACCGAGACGAAGTCCGACCGACCCTCGTTTACCGACCTGCGCGCCACGCTCGTGTTGAACAGCTCCACATGCGTGCGGAACGACGGGTGCCCCGGTTCGAACCAGCCTGGGTCCACGAACGGTGCGCACACCACGAGGTCAATGTCGTGCAATTCGTCACCGCGGGCGAAAAGCGCCTCGCAAAGATTCGGGGTGATGGAGCCGATGGGGATCGCCACGCAGTTTCCGGAGTAAATGAGGCGTACTGCCGCCTCGGGCTCCATCACCTTCGAGGCGTACTCGTCGGGCCAACTGCTAAATCTCGCACTCGCCATCCCTTGGACTATACCCGTATCCTCCCCAGCCCCTTGGCGACCGCCTGCGCCCGCCTGCCGACGCGCCGAATGTTATGAGGGAGGACCCGTGAGAGCAGTACCGAACTTGAATCAACAGTCGTTCGATTTCCGTGCGCGCATGAAGCCGCAACACGGCCGGCACGTCGATCGTGCGCCCTCCACGAACATCGCCGAGGCCCGCAAGCCGAAACCGGGATTTCGCTGGCACATCTTCGCCTTCGGCGTCGCAGCCGCGGCGTTCGCGGCGGGACTCTGCGCAGCGCTGGCACCGCTCGTCGTCTGAGAGGATTCACCCGCCGCGCAGACTGGGAGGCCGAATCCCGGCTACTGAACGATGATCTTCCCGCTCATGGACGCCCCGTGGACGCCGCATTGGTACGGGAACGTAGTGCCCGGAGAATCAAACACCTTTTCGAATTTCCCACTGCCGGTCATGGTCTCCGAAGCGCGACCGCTGAGCAGCACCGAGTGCGGGTTGCTTCCGCTCCACTCCCAAACCACCCTCGTGCCGGCCTTAATCGTCACTTCCGCCGGAGTTAAAGAATTGTCCGCCACCACCACCTTCGTCTCCGGTGGTGGCGTGGCCGTCGCTTTCACCGATGCCTGTGTCGGCTCCGCCCCACTGCCGCTATCGCTCGATCCACCGCATGCAGCTGACACCCCCGCCAGCAAGACCACTCCCCCGCCCACCAGGACCGCTTTTGTCGCCCACTGAAACATTTAATTCACGTCCCCAGAACTTCCCGCGTGGGCTTGCCCCCTCGCTGGCGGCGGAGTCTAGCAGCAGCCGAGCGGAAAGCAAGTAAATTTCGCTCCACTGCGTTCAGTCCGCCTTCGAACCGGAGCCCCAAACCTCGTTGTGGATGTAGTCGTCCAGCGGAAGGCGTGGCCTCCCCCCTGAGTTGCTGTCCTGGCCCTGCGGGTAGCCCAGGGCGATCAAATTGGCCACCACGTGTCCTTCAGGCAGGCCCAACACCACCGCTGCCGCCTCGGCGTCGTGCATCGAGGCGGGGCAACTCCCGATCCCTTCGTTCCAGGCCGCCAGCATGATGTTCTGCGCCGCCCGCCCGGCATCGAATGGCCCACGGAAGATCGTGAACGGCGCCCCGACAACGCCAAGTTCCGGGACCAGCACGATCGCGAGCACCACCGGTGAGGCGACCACGTGCGGCGTGAACCGCCCACACTCCGCCAGCCGTGCCTTCCGCGCCTGGTCCCGCAGCACTACCAATCGCACGGGCTGCGCGTTCTTCGCGCTTCCCGCCATCCGAGCCGCCTGCAGAATCCGCGTCAACACGTCTTCCGCCACCGTCTTCC
>JBDSEP010000005.1:0-4290 GCA_039919985.1 Tepidiformaceae bacterium
GAATCGCCTGCGCTTGGATGCCTTCGAGCGACTCCTCCTGCGTCTCGGGCGGAAGGTCTCGCCATCGGCTGGCGAGCAGCTGGGCGTAGCCCGCGATCTGGGTCACCGGGTTGCGTAACTCGTGGGAGATCTGCCCTAGGAAGTCGTCCTTACCGCGCAGCGCCTCAAGCAACGCCTCCTGGGTAGCTTTCTGTTCCGTGATGTCGGCCAGCACATTCACCGCTCCGGTGAGCTTGCCGGACTTGTCTCGCAATGGCGTTGGAAACGGTAGGATATTCGCTCGCGTGCCGTCGGGGCGTTCGGCGATGATCTCCACTCCGCGAACCGCCCGGCCCTCCTTCAGGGTGATGGCCATCGGGCACTCGCTCAGCGGCATATCCGTGCCGTCCGCATGGAAGAGCCGGAAGGAGCCGCACCACATCTCTTCGTTGACTACCGGACGTCGGCCCCAGAGCGTGACGGCCGCCTCGTTATAGAGTTCGATGCGCCCCTCGGCATCAGTCGTGTAGATCGGCACACCCAGGGTTTGGACCAGCTCCCGGTAGCGCCGATCGCTCCGCTCCACCGCCCGGATGGAAGCCTCGTGCTGCAGGGCTACGCCGACATGGGCCGCGATGCTCTGGGCGATTCCGATTTCTTCCGGCTCGAACTCGTGAGCTTCCGCAAAGTAGAGCATGAACTTGCCGCGTAGCTCGCCGTCCACGGTAAGCGGAATGAAAGCGACGGCACGAACACGCTCCGATTCGAGGACAGGAGCGAGGTGGGCGAGGTCGGGGTCCGCACGCGTGTCCTCCACCAGCACGGGCTGGGGATCGAACGTCCCCGGAGCCCATGGGGAGTGGCCATCCACCGCGGCGCGGTAGGTGTGCGAGAGATTTCGCCAGGCGACGAAACGCATCACCTGCTGGTCGTCGTGAATCAGCACAGACGCTCGTGACACGCCGAGGCCCTCTTCCAGGCACTGGAGCGCCGCTTCGTAAATTTCCGCTGGTCTGCGGGATCGGGCAACGGCCATGCCGAGTTCGTAGAGGGCGGTTCGCGCACGCGACTCGCGCGCGCTGTTGAGGGCCTGCCCGTCGGCGGGAGCGCCTTGCAGTTTCGAGGGCATGTCAACTCCTATCGGCGTTCCCAGAATTTACGTTGAGCCCGCAGAGGGTGAACTAACAAGGGCACGCCTTACATTTCAGACGCGTTACAATCGTGCGGAAAGCGGTACCGTCGTTATGCCTTTGCAATCGTGCATGCCAACACCTTCCCCTCAGACGTAACGCCAGCGAGACTACCATTCAGCCAAGCGTCGAAGGGGCCAGTGGATGACTCAGAGTCTCTTGCGGCCGATGTTGGGTCGGTGAGCCGTCGGAACGAACCGCCGGTGGCCAGCTACCGGCTGCAACTTGGCCCGCGGTTCACGCTTGCGGAGGCCGCGCATGCTGTGCCATCGCTTGCCGCGCTCGGCATCTCGCACCTCTACCTTTCGCCAATTTTCTCGGCCGCCCCCGGCAGCACCCACGGCTATGACGTGATCGATGCGAACCGCGTCAGCGAGGAGTTGGGAGGAATCGAGGCTCTCTACAGCCTGGACGCGGCGCTCCGAGCGCACGACATGGGCCTCATCCTCGATATAGTCCCCAACCACATCGGTGTAGCCGGGGCGCTCAACCCCTGGTGGCGCGACCTGCTGCGCTTCGGGCAGCGGTCCGAGTTCGCCGCGTTCTTCGATATCGATTGGCACGGCCAACCCCAGATGCCTTCGGGGGTGCTCGTCTACCCCTGTCTTGGGCGCCCATTTGGCGCGGCGCTGGAGGCCGGGGAACTGACGGTCGGCTACGACGGCAACGAACTTGTGCTCCGGCACAATGCTGAATCGCTGCCGCTCGCGCCCGCCACGTATATCGAGGTGCTCGGTCTCCCCGATCCAGCGTTGGCCGACGGGCTCGCCGAGGCATCAGCGCTCCCCGAGTTCGCCCGCCTACTCGAGGGATTGCGCACCTCCGATCCGTCAGATGCAGTTGCGGGGACCCGAAGACTTGCCAGCCTCCTTTCGGCTGAGCCAGCGCTGCTCGCGTGGGTGGAACAGCGGACCGCGGAGATCAACGGCTCCGTCGGCGACCCATCCAGCTTCGACCGACTCGAGGTGATACTCGCCGCGCAGGCCTACCGGCTCGCCTACTGGCGCGTCTCCGGGGAGGAGATCAACTACCGCCGATTCTTCGACGTGAATAGCCTGGCGGCTCTCAGAGTCGAAGATCCACAGGTGTTCACGGCCACCCATCAGCTCGTCGCCCGGCTGGTCGAGAGCGGGATAGCGACTGGCCTTCGCGTAGACCACGTCGACGGCCTTTACGCGCCGGGCGAATACCTGGGTCGTTTGCAGGATCTCGTCCGCCGTGCCGCGCCTTCCGGGCAGGGCGAGTTTCCAATCTGGGTTGAGAAGATTCTTGCGCGCCGTGAAGCGCTCCCTGCTTGGCCCGTGGCCGGGAGCACCGGATACGAATTCCTCGCCGTTTGCGGTGAACTTCTCGTATCCCCGGCCGGAACGCGGGCACTGGCGAAAACATACGACGGCTTCGCGGACGCCCGTCACTCCTACGACGACATCGCCTACGCCGCGCGCAAACATGTCGCCGAGCGCTCCTTCGCAGGGGAGGTGACGGTCCTCGCCCTTCAACTGCACAGGCTTTCGCAGCGAGACCGCCTCTACCGAGATAACACTCTCGCAGGCCTGCGAGAGGCGATTGCCGCCCTGATCGCTTGCTTCCCGGTCTACCGAACTTATTTCGAGGACGAAGATGCCGCCGAAAGCGAGGCAGCCTGGATTCGCGCGGCGGCCACGCGGGCGGTGCTCCGCGATCCCGACGTCACTCCGGAAGCGATGGATCTTCTGACCAGCGTCCTGCTGCTTTCGCCCGGTCCCGAGAGTGAATCCGATCGAACGGAGTGGCTGCACTTTCGGCGACGCTTCCAGCAGGTGAGCGCCCCGGTGATGGCGAAGGGGGTCGAGGACACAACGCTATTTCGGTACAGCAGGCTGCTCTCGCTGAACGACGTTGGGTGCGCCGCCGATTCGGACGGGATCAGCAGCGAGGAGGCGCACACCTGGTTCAGCCGACGCGCCGCCGAATGGCCAGCGGCCATGTCCGCCACGAGCACTCATGACACGAAACGGAGCGAGGACGTGCGCAACCGGATCGCCGTGCTCAGCGAATTCCCCCGCGAATGGGGAGTTGCCACCCGCACCTGGTCGCGGCTCAACCAGGGCAAGCGTCGCCACGCGAACGGCCGCGAGGTGCCCGATGCGGAAACCGAGTACTACCTCTACCAGACGCTCGTTGGCGCGTGGGAGGGAGTATCGGACGATGCATTCATGGCTCGGATCGAGGAGCATATGACCAAGGCGGTACGCGAGGCGAAGCGGGTGACCAGCTGGATGAGAGTTGATGAACCGTACGAGCTCGCGCTCTCGGCCTTTGTCCGCGACATTTTAGGCACACAGAAGAGGGGCGGTTTCCTCGCACAACTCGACCGTTTCGTCGGGCGACTACGGCCCGGCGCCACGATCCACAGTCTCGCCACCCTGACCCTGAAGTGCACCGCTCCTGGCTTCCCGGATTTCTACCAGGGCAGCGAAAATCCGCTCTTCCAACTGACAGACCCCGACAACCGCCAGCCCCTGGATCTCCAGCGCTTGGAGCGTGCAACGCTCTCAACTGCGCAGCGGCCGGCGCCTGTGGACCCCGAGTCAAAGGCCTGGCTGACGAAGAGTCTGCTTGCGCTCCGTAGCCGCGCGCCCCGCGTCTTTAGCGATGGCAGCTACAGCGCGGTGGAGGCGACCGGCGACCGCGCGGCCAACCTCTTCTGTTTCACGCGCGAATCCGCGGACAGTCGGGTCCTCGTCGTGGTGCCGCGAGTCGCGTCCTTGCTTCTCGACGGCGACGGGCTGTTTCTCCCGGGGGCGCTCGGCAACACTGCGCTCTCACTCTCGCCGGAGGCCGGCTGCTGGGAAAATTGGTTAACCGGCGAGAAACATGGCGCTCAAGCATTCGGCAAGGTGAGCGAGATTCTGCGAACATATCCTATCGCAGAGTTAACTCAGGGCGTCGCGGTTTGACGCCGAAAGTCGACGGATCCTGGCATCCTCTGCTGGGCGCGATCCCTCGCGTGGGCGGCGGCACGCGCTTCCAAGTGTGGGCCCCGAAGCCAGCGACCATCGAGTTGCTCTGGTACGACGACGCCGGCGAACACGTCGCTGAACTCCTGTTGCTACCGGGTGGCTACCGAACAGCGGAGGTC
>JBDSEP010000114.1:0-4564 GCA_039919985.1 Tepidiformaceae bacterium
GTGGCCCACGACGAACTGATGCCGACAGCGCTTGCCCTGGCGCGAAAGATCGCGGCAAACCCGCCGATTGCTATGCGCTACATGAAGGAGGGCCTGCGCAGAGGCCAGCAGGCCACGATGGAGGAGATCGGTGCGTACGTGGGGAGTTCGCTCGCCTACCTCTTCACTACCGAGGACCATCGCGAAGGCGCGCTGAGCTTCGTGGAGCGCCGCGAACCGCAGTTCCACGGGCGGTAGCCCGTGTCCAAGGACTAGGCTGGCGGCTGACCGGTAATGTAGGCGCTCATCTGGCGAATCTCATCTTCCTGCTGCATGGTCAGCCAGCGGAGGATGTCGCCAATGGAGAGCATTCCAACCACCGCTCCATCTTCCATCACGGGAAGGTGTCGGAAGCGGCGCTCGGTCATGAGGCTCATGGCCTCGCTGACGTGGGCGGAGAGGGAGATGGTCGCGGGGTTCCGGGTCATGACCGCGGCTACCTTGGTGAGCGCCGGGTCGCGGTCGGCGTCCACGACGCGGCGCAGTACATCGCGTTCCGTGAAGATGCCAGCGACCTGGCTGCCGTCCATCACGAGCAGTGCGCCAATCCCCTTGTCGTTCATTTCGCGGACGGCCTGAGAGACCGTTGCGGAACGCCCCACGGTGTACAGCTGACGTCCCTTTTCGCCGACCAAACTGCTGACATATCCGTACACTGCACACCTCCTACGGTGGTCAGTATATGGGGCTGTCAATGGCAGGAGCGTTTTGTGGGCGGCGAAATTGGTCTACGCCCGGCTCGCGCAGTCCCGTCAGGTACGCGGTTTGATCTTGTGGTTGTCCCAAGTGACGACTCTGTCTGGGGTGAAACGCACCCAGCGCCAGTGGCGTCCGCGCGCGGTGGCCTCGTTGCGGCGGGGTTCGGCGGAGGCTTCGCCGTGGCCACCGGCGTATTTGGCGCCCATCTGCATGCGGATCGCTTCGAGATTCGCGTCGGCCGCCTCAGCCGCGGCGTCTTCGAGCACGGTGGCGCGGCCCTGGAACATGGCACCCTCCAACTCGGCGAAGCGCTCGTTGCGATCGACGAGGATGGTGGCTACAGGTTCGCGGCGCAGATTGACGACTTTCTGGCCACGGCAAAAGGAGTAGATTTCGCCACCCGCCCAGCCGAACCAGAGTGGCGTGAGGTTGATCCTGGTCCCCGGACCGGTGGTGGCGATGCGCATGTTCCAACTGCTGAGCATGAGTTCATCGAGTTGGTCGTCAGTGAGGGAGAGAGCGCGGGAGATGGGCATGGCGAACCTCGAACGAAGCGTGGCCAGATGATACGATCTGGGCGCGGATTGCGGGCGTGGTTCAATGGCAGAACGCGACCTTCCCAAGGTTGAGACGAGGGTTCGATTCCCTTCGCCCGCTCCACAGGCAACGAAATGACGCTGGAGGGGCCTGCCGCTGTCCGCTCCAAGTGCGCGAGTCGGCCATCAGGCGGCGGTTTCGGTACTCCGGCGTTGAGGTTGGGTGGTCGCCGAACTTCCCTGGGTGCGGGAACTCATCAGATCTCGCTGGGCCCGGCGAAGGAAGTCGCGTACTTCGAGCTCGCCCTCGTAACCAGTCAGCGAGACGACCGGGAAGACATTCCCTGCTAGTTCGAGCGGGATGCACGAGCCGATGGCCTGGAGCAGGTTGTCGGCCTTTTCGGCGGCGTAGTGTTCGCCGTCATCGAGCACAATGCCAGCGAAGATCGGGCCCTGGAGATGGGCGACGAAGTCCCCGTCGGTCAGCGAGTGGCGGAAAGTACGGGTGATGGCGAGGAGGATCTTCGCCTCGTGCCCTTTCGCCTTTTCGAAGCCGCCGACATCGGTGAGGACGAGTGAGAAGCCGCGACCATTTCGGACAGAGCGCATCATCTGGCGTCGCAGTTCGAAGACGAAGTGGCGGCTGTTGGGCATCCCGGTATCGTCATCTTCGTAGATTCGGCCGCGCATGCGGGCTACGGCGTGGTGAAACTTCCGGCCCTGCTCGGACTCTTCGTACCAGAACTGGACGTGGACGCTGACGAACAGGAGGGTAGAGAGGAGCAGCACGAGCCAGGGCGCGCCGCCAGTGGAGACGAGCGCCTGTGCCTGGAAGCAAAAGACGAGCACCCAGACAGCAAGCGCGATTGGGCGGATGAAACGCATGAGCGGCGAGGTTTCGACAGAGCCGAACTCTCGCTGGTCGCTGGAGCTGGCAAAGAGGGCGTTGAGCGCGGGCGGCTTGTTCATCCAGGTTCCTCTGACGAATCTCCTTTTCAGAATCGTGTGTCAATGGGACGCCGCACAGTGCCGGAATGTAAACTCGCTGTAATCTCTTGGTTTTAGCGGCGGGGCGGCAGCTTTTCGATATACTCGGCGATCGCTTTCGCGGCGCGGCGCCCATCGGCTAGGGCAGTGACCACAAGATCGGCGCCGTTCACGTTGTCGCCGCCAGCGAAGACTCCCGGTCGAGAGGTTTCGCCTGTGCCCTTATCGATCTGGATGAGTGCCTTGCGGTCCGACTTCAGGCCGGAGGTGGTCTGGGGAACCAGCGGATCGGCGCCGTAGCCGATAGCGATAGCGATGGCGTCGGCGGGGACGATGTATTCGCTGCCCTTGACGGGTCGCGGCGCGCGACGACCGGACTCATCGGGCGCACCTAGCTCCATTTTCTGGAGCTCGATGGCCACTGCCTTACCGTCTTCGTCGCCGATGATGCGCGTGGGGAGGGTGAGCATGGCGAACTCGACGCCCTCTTCGCGGGCGTTCTTGCGCTCTTCACCTCGGCCAAGCATTTCGTTTTCGGTGCGGCGATAGACGCAGGTCACCTTCTCCGCGCCGAGACGGATGGCGGTGCGGACGCAGTCCATGGAGGTATCGCCGCCGCCGATGACGACGACATTCTTGAGCGTAGGGAGGGGCTCGCGCAGATGGGCGGGGAGCTGGTCCGCCTTCAAGTTGCCGCGGACGAGGAAGTCGGTTGCCTTGTGCACACCCTTGAGGTTTTCGCCTTCTAGGCCCATCTCGTTGCCGACGCCCGCGCCGGTGCCGAGGAAGACCGCGTCGAACTCGCCAGCAAGCATCTCATCGATGGTGATATCGCGGCCGACGTAAGTGTTGCAAACGAAGGTAACGCCGAGCGCTTCGAGGTGGGCGATGTACTCATCAACGATGGTCTTTCGCATTTTGAAGTTCGGGATGCCGTAGACGAGCACGCCTCCGGGCTCGGGCCAGAATTCGAAGACGGTGGCCCCGTGGCCCATGCCAGCGAGCTCTTCGGCCACGGCGAGGCCGGCGGGGCCGGAGCCGATGATGCCGACTTTTCGGCCCGTTGGTTCTGGCATGTAGCGGGGCATCGGGTAGCCGCCCAACTCCTGGCGCTGGGCATCGGTGCAGAAAGCCTCGAGCTTGCCGATGGTGACCGCTGGCTCCTTGCGGCCATCGGGACGGATAGCGAAGCCAACCACGCAGGCACCTTCGCAGAGGTTCTCCTGGGGGCATAGGCGGCCGCACATTTCGGGAAGGTTGCTGGTCTGGCGGAAGACGCCCGCTGCGCCGGAAATATCGCCAACTTCAAGCAGCGCGAACGCACCGGGGATGTCGTTGGCGACGGGGCAGGCTTCCTGGCAGGGGGCAGAGGGGCACTGGATGCAGCGCGACGCTTCAATTTTGGCGGCATTCAGGTCGAAGCCGAAGTAGGTCTCATCGAAGTTGCGCTTCCGCTCCTCCGCATCCTGTTTGGGGACGGGTTGCACGCTGATATCGAGGCGGCGAAAGACCTGGTGTGTCATAACTCATCGCGCGCGGCGAGCATTCGAGCGACGGCCGGTTGCGTTCGTGTCCTTGCTGTTAGTGGGGCGATCGTACTGGAGCGTGGGGCGATGTCAACGCGACGCCGTGGTTCGCCGCCGCCAGCGTGCGCATTCGGTCACACACCCCCTGGTTGAAGAGGGCGGTCGGCGGGCTCAGCCCGGAGTTCGTCCGCTGGGGAGCGGGATTGGAAGGCCGGACTCAGGGTCCTGCAGGACTATCATCGGTACGCGGAAGACACGCTCGAGGGCGCGAGCTTCGAAGACCTTGCCCGGGGGGCCATCAAACTCCACGCGGCCGTCGCGCACGGCGATCACCCGGTCCGCGTGGCGGCCGGCGAGGACGAGGTCGTGAAGCACGGCGACGACCGTTATGCCCTCCCGGTTTAGTTTGCGCAGGAGGTGCATGACTTCCACCTGGTGGGCGATATCGAGGAAGCTGGTGGGCTCATCCAGGAGAAGGACCTTCGGTTGCTGAGCGAGGGCGAGTGCGATCCATGCGCGCTGGCGTTCGCCGCCAGAGAGGCTGCCGAGCGGCCGATCTGCGAAGGAGTGGACGTCCGCGGCGCGCATCGCCCAGTCGACCGCCTCGTAGTCGGGCGGGGTAGCGCGCTGAAGTACGCCCTGATGGGGGTAGCGGCCCCGCCAGGTGAGTTCGCGCACCGTGAGGTCCAGACCACCGGACGGGGATTGGGGGAGAATTGCGAGGATTCGGGCGACGTCGCGGCTGCCCAGCGCGCGGATGTCGAGTTCGCCAAGGAG